>JAAZCB010000719.1 GCA_012513545.1 Clostridiaceae bacterium | reverse complement strand
GCTGCAGGAGCTGCATTGTACATTGTTCCGGAAGAAATCAAGCTTGATCTTGACAGACTTAATGAATTTTATACAGACAATAGGATTACAATTAGCTTCCTGCCCACTCAGTTATGTGAGCAGTTTATGAAAATGGATGCCCCGATAAGCTTAAGGAAGCTTCTTACAGGGGGTGACAAGCTTAATGCTTTTGTTAAGAAGCCTTATGACCTGATAAACAACTACGGACCGACAGAAAACACTGTTGTAACTTCAAGCTTTCCAGTAGACAGACCTTATACGAATATACCTATCGGAACACCTGTATACAATAATCAGGTATTGATCCTGGATAAATATAACAGGCTCATGCCGGAAGGAGCAGCTGGAGAGCTGTGTATTTCAGGGGACAGTCTTGCAAGAGGCTACCTTAAGCAGCCGCTGCTTACAAATGAGAAGTTTGTGGATAACCCTTATTGTCCCGGAATGAGGATGTACAGGACTGGTGACCTTGCCAGATGGCTTCCGGATGGGAATCTGGAGTTCCTTGGAAGGATTGATAACCAGGTTAAAATAAGAGGCAACAGGATTGAACTTGGAGAAATTGAAGCCCGGCTTGCTAAGATTGAATCAATCAGCCAGTCTGTTGTAGTTGATTTTGAAGATAAAACCGGAAGCAAATATCTGTGTGCATATATTGTATCAGATAGCGGATTATCGCAGCAGGATATAAAAATCAGGCTGGCAAAAGAGCTTCCGGAATACATGATACCTGAGGTGTTTGTTAAGGTAGATGAAATACCTCTTACGCCTAACGGAAAAGCCGACAGGAAAGCACTTCCTGCACCTGAAGGCATAATTGCAGAAAACAATGAGTATACTCCGCCGGAAACTCTTACTGAAGAAAGACTTGTACGATTGTGGGAAGAGGTGCTGGGAAGAGAAGGTATAGGAACTAGCAGTAATTTCTTTGAGATTGGTGGGCACTCCTTAAGAGCCACTGTACTGGCTTCAAAAATCCACAGGGAGTTTGAGGTTGAGCTTCCTCTTAAGGCTATATTCTCATCACCTACCATAAAGGGATTGGCCATTGAAATAGATAACTCGGGAAAAGACGCCTATTCTCAAATAAGCCCTGCTCCTGATATGGAATACTATCCATTGTCCTCTGCACAGAAGAGGCTTTATCTGGTTCAGAAAATAACAGGTGAAAGTACAGCCTATAACATACCCTTTACAGGCATAATAGAGGGTAAGCTTGAGTTGGAGCGTTTTGAGAAGGCAATAAGAGATATAATAAAAAGGCATGAAGCCTTCAGGACTTCCTTTTTATTAATTAACGGAGAACCTGTACAGAAGGTTAACGAGGATATTGACTTTAAGTTAGTGGTCAAAGAAGCTTCAGAGAGCGACTTGCCTGAACTGGTTGAAAGCTTTGTAAGGCCTTTTGACTTAAGCCGTGCACCGCTTATCCGGGTTGAGGTTTATAAACTTAGCACCGAAAAACACGTTCTTTTTATTGACATGCACCACATAATATCCGACGGAACCTCTGTAGGTATAATGATTGATGAATTAATAAACCTTTACGAAGGAAATGAGATAGAGCCTGTCGGAATACAATACAAGGATTTTGCCCTGTGGCAGAACGAACTTGTAAAATCCGGGAAAATGAAACGGCAGGAGGAATTCTGGTTGTCCGTCATGGACGGAGAGATTCCGGTGCTGGATTTTCCAACGGATTATAAGAGGCCGAGTCTTATAAACTATGAAGGTGACAGGTTTGAGTTTGATTGTGACGGACAAACTGTTAAAAAGCTGAAGAAAATTGCGGAGGAGACTGGAAGTACTCTTTTTATGGTGTTATTGGCAGCATATAATGTACTTCTTTATAAATACACAGGACAGGATGATCTGATAGTCGGAACCCCGGTAGCGGGAAGAAGGCACAGTGACATTCAGAATATTATTGGTATGTTTGTAAACACACTGGCTTTGAGGAACTATCCCGATGGTGGGAAGACCTTTATTGAGTTTATAAGGGAGGTAAGGGACAATACCCTTGGAGCCTTTGAAAATCAGGACTACCAGTTTGAAGAACTTGTTGAAAAACTTGAAATTGCAAGGGATGTCAGCAGAAATCCTCTTTTTGATACGATGTTTTCTCTTGTAAACATTGAGAGAGAAAAAGCTGATTTCAGCGAACTAAATGTAATCCCGCTCGATAATGACCTTGATATATCCAAGTTTGATATTTCACTTTATGCTGTTGAGGATGAGGAATCCATAAAATTTGATTTTGAGTTCAGTACACAGCTGTTCAAAAAAGAAACCATTGAAAAAATATCAGGCCATTTTGTTAAGCTTCTTGATGAGCTGGCACAGAACCCTAATATTACTCTGCAGGAAGCAGATATGCTGACACAGGAGGAAAGAAACAGAATACTTTCTGTTTTTAATCCTGCACATACACAGTACCCTGATAACGAGACACTGCAAAGCCTGTTTGAAGCACAGGCAGGGAAAACTCCCGACAGAACTGCCCTCGTCTTTGAAGACAGGGAGATGACGTATGCCGAACTTAATATGAAATCCAACCAGCTTGCCGGGCTGCTTTCACAAAAAGGTGTAAAACCAGGTACCATAGCAGGTATAATGGTGGAACGGTCTTTTGAAATGCTGATTGGGATACTTGGTATTATTAAAGCGGGAGGCGCATATCTGCCGATAACTCCTGAAACCCCAAAAGACAGGACCAGCTACATGCTTGAGGACTCAAAGGCAGTTGTACTCCTGACTCAGGGACAATTCAAAGACACAGCTTTTGAGGGAGTAGAAACAATTTTATTGGATGACCCCGAAGTTTACCATAGCAATGGTGCAGATGTTCAAAGAAGGGCTCAGCCTTCCGATCTTGCATACATAATATACACGTCCGGGTCTACAGGCAAGCCAAAGGGCGTCATGATTGAGCACAAGTCTGCCGTAAATATACTTGACTGCCTGCAAAAGAAGTATCCTCTCACACAAAAGGATACCTACCTTCTCAAAACAGCATATACCTTTGATGTATCTGTTGCAGAGCTTTTCGGATGGTTTTTCGAGGGAGGAAGACTTGCAATCCTCAGAGATGGCGATGAGAAGGACCCGCTTGGAATTGTTGAAGCAATTAAAAAATACAGTGTAACACATATAAATTTTGTTCCTTCAATGTTTAATATTTTCACAAGCATACTTGATAACAGTCAGGTAGAAGCTTTAGAAAGCCTAAGATACATATTTCTTGCAGGGGAAGCTGTTCAGCCTGCTTCTATTAAAAAATTCTACAGCCTCTGCGACAAAATAAGGCTCGAGAACATATACGGGCCTACAGAATCGACCATATATGCAACCTGCTACTCGCTTTCGGAATACAATGGGGAGACAAATGTATCAATAGGTAAACCTATGCAGAACATTGAGGCATACATAGTAGACAAATCCGGAAAACTCAGTCCTGTTGGGGTGCCTGGAGAGCTTTGCCTGTCAGGTGCAGGTCTTGCGAGAGGATACTTGAATAACCCTGAACTGACAGAGGAGAAATTTGTTGACAATCCTTTCCACAAAGGAATGAAAATGTACAGGACCGGTGACCTTGCAAGATGGACTGTTAACGGAAATATCGAGTATATGGGAAGGCTGGACTTCCAGGTTAAAATAAGAGGTTTCAGGATAGAACTAGGAGAGATTGAAAATGAATTGAGGGCAATTCATGGTGTTAAAGAGGCAATTGCAGCGGCAGTTGAGGTGGCTTCTGAAAAAGCTTTGTGTGCATATCTTGTGTCGGATAAGGAGTATACACATTCTGAAATAAGAACTGAGCTGTCAAGGAATCTCCCGCAATATATGCTTCCTTCGTATTATATGTACCTTAGTGAAATGCCTCTGAACCGAAGCGGTAAAATTGACAGAAAGAAACTTCCCAAACCTGAAGGTGATATTGAAACAGGAAGGCCATATGTTGCACCGGTAAATGAGACTGAAGAAAGGCTTGTAAGCCTATGGCAGGAGATACTTGCAGTCGGGAAGATCGGAACTCTGGACAATTTCTTTGAACTCGGAGGACATTCCTTAAAAGGAACTCTGCTTGTTTCAAGAATACACAGGGAATTTGATGTTGAAATGCCCTTGAGAGAGATCTTCACAAGTCAGACTGTAAAACAAATGGCAGAATATATTATAAGTGCCGGAAAGAAAGAATATATGTCAATCCAGCCCGCCATAGAGCGTGAATACTATCCTCTTTCTGCGGCTCAAAGAAGACTTTATATTTTAAATCAGCTTGACGGGGGAACAGCCTATAACATGCCTTCTGTAATGTACTTGGAAGGTGGCCTGGAAAAAGAAAAATTTGAAGATGCATTCAGGAAAATGATAGAGAGACACCAGGTATTCAGGACATCCTTCGAGACAAGGAAGGGTGAACCTGTACAGATTATTCATGAAGAGGTTCCGTTTACTGTTGAATATATTGAGTGCGGGGAAGCAGAAGCCCGCGGAATTGTTGAAAGCTTTGTAAGGCCGTTTGATTTTGCAAAGGCGCCGCTCTTAAGAGCCGGGCTTGTGAAAATCAGTGATAACAGGCATATATTTATGCTCGATATGCACCACATAATTTCTGACGGTGCTTCAATGAGCATTTTTGTCAGAGAATTCATGGACATTTACATGGGGGTAGGACTTAATGAGCTTAAGGTTCAATACAAGGATTACTCGGTATGGCAGAACGGACTTGTAATGTCAGGTGAGATGAACAGGCAGGAAGAGTTCTGGTTAGGTACCTTGAGCGGTGAAATACCTGTCCTCCAGATGCCGGAAGACTATAACAGACCTCCAATGCAGTCTTTTGAAGGAGATGTTATTTCAACATATATTGATGAGGAGCTTGCAAAAAGCGTAAGGGAACTTTGCAGGGAAACCGGAACGACCATGTATATGACCCTTCTGGCCGCATACAATGTACTTTTATCCAAATATACCGGACAGGAGGATATTATCGTAGGTTCGCCAATAGCCGGAAGGCATCATGCAGACCTGGAGAATATAATAGGTATGTTTGTAAATACCCTGGCCATGAGAAATTATCCGTCAGGAACAAAGAGCTTTAAAGAGTTCCTTAAAGAGGTAAGGGACAATTCCCTAAAGGCATACGAAAATCAGGATTACCAGTTTGAAGAGCTGGTAGACAAGCTTGAGTTAAAGAGGGACCTTAGCAGGAATCCGCTTTTTGACACGGTGTTTATGCTGATAAATGAAGAGACTACTGGGGATAAAGACTTCGAAGGACTGGAAATATCCCCGTACGAGCATGAAATGAATATTTCAAAGTTCGATATGACTTTAAGTACCGTTGAAGGAGATGATGGGATAGGCCTTTCCATGGAATACTGCACAAAGCTTTATAGAAAGGAAACCATGGAAAATATGCTTGTCCACTTCAGGAATGTCTTAAGAGAAGTGACCCAAAATCCTGATAAACTGCTGTCGGAAGTAAGCCTTATGACAAGTGAAGAAAGAAGGGAACTTCTTAGAGGATTTAACAACACAAGGGCTGAGTATCCCGACCAAAAGACAATTGTTGAGCTTTTCAATGAGCAGGTGGCTGCCACTCCATACAAGGACGCTGTAGTTTGTGGGAACAGGAAGCTTTCATATATGGAATTAAACCAGAAAGCCAATTCCCTCGCACGCCTGCTTAAGGAAAAGGGAGCAGAAAACAAGCTTGTTGGCTTGATGACCGAAAGGTCTTTAGAGATGGTGATAGGCACTATTGCCATATTGAAGGCAGGCGGAGCATACCTCCCTATTGACCCGAAGTATCCTTCCGATAGGAAAAGATACATGGCAGAGGACAGCAAAACAGACATAATGCTTACAGAAACAGGGCTCTGGGAAGAGCCGGTGGAAGGCTTCCACGGAGAGGTAATCTTCCTTGACCGGGGAGAGAACTATTTACTGTCCGGAAATGAGCTTGAGAATACAAATACTCCGGAAAGTATTGCATATGTAATGTATACCTCCGGGTCTACCGGTACCCCGAAGGGTGTTATGGTCGGGCACAGGAATGTTGTAAGGCTGGTTAGAAATACAAATTATGTTGAGTTTAAGGAAGGAGACAGAATACTACAGACGGGTGCTATAGTGTTTGATGCATCTACGTTTGAGGTATGGGGTGCACTCCTCAACGGACTTAGCCTTTATCTTGCAGATGAAGACACGATATTAAACCCACAGAAGCTTGAAGCTGCAATAAGGGAATATGGAATAACAACTTTGTGGCTTACATCTCCATTGTTTAATCAATTGGCACAGGTAAATCCTTCAATGTTTGGGGGTATTAGGAACCTTCTGGTCGGAGGGGATGTGTTGTCTCCAAAACATATAAACAGCGTGAGAGAGGCCTGCAGGGGAATTAACATTATAAACGGTTACGGACCTACTGAGAACACAACCTTCTCAACTACCTTCCTCATAGATAGAAACTATGAGGAAAACATACCTATAGGAAAGCCCATTAACAACTCAACTGTATATATAGTGGACAGGGGAGGCAATTTACTGCCTGTCGGGGTTCCGGGAGAACTGATTACGGGAGGAGATGGAGTCGCCGCAGGGTATCTGGGCAAGCCTGAGCTAACAAATGAAAAATTTGTTAAGGATTCATTTATAAGGGAGTTGGAGTGGGCAGACGACAGGGAATTAAGGATGTACAGAACCGGTGACCGTGCAAGATGGCTTTCGGATGGAAGCATTGAGTTTCTTGGCAGGATGGACCACCAGGTTAAAATAAGGGGCTTTAGAATAGAGCTTGGAGAAATAGAAAATCAGCTTGTAAATATGGAGGGAATAAAAGAGGCGGTTATTACTGTAACCGGAGAAATAAGTTCAGAAAAGGCACTTTGTGCTTATTATACAGCTGATATTGAAATAACCGGAGCGGATATGCGTGAAAGGCTTAAGGAAAAGCTGCCTGATTACATGCTGCCGTCATACTTTATTCAGCTCGATACAATGCCCCTTAACAAGAACGGTAAAATAGACAGGAACGCACTGCCAAAACCTGAAGGAGGTATTGTAGCAGGTGCAGCCTATGTCGCTCCTGAAAGTGAAACTGAAGAAAAGCTGGCGGTACTGTGGCAGGAGGTTCTGGGTATAGAAAGAGTGGGTGTAAATGACAACTTCTTTGAACTTGGGGGACACTCCTTAAAGGCAACCATACTTGTTACAAAGATACACAGGGAATTTGATGCAGACATTCCTTTGAGGGCAATATTTACGGCTCCCACTGTTAAAAAGCTCGCAGCATTTATAGAAAATTCGGTCAAGAATATTTATTCTTCCATAAAGCATGCGCCAGACATGGAATACTACCCATTGTCATCTGCGCAGAACAGGCTTTATATAATTGACAGCATTACAGAAAAAAGCACTGCCTATAACATTCCGTTTTCATGCATTATTGAGGGCAGGTTTGATGTGGAGCGTTTTGAAAATGCAGTAAAGTCAATAATAGAAAGACACGAGTCTTTCAGAACCTCCTTTGTTGAAATTGACGGGGAGCCTAAGCAAAAGATACATGAACACGTGGACTTCAACATTGAGGTAGCGGAGGCTTCCTATGAAGAGCTCCCTATGCTGTATGAGGCCTTTGTACAACCTTTTGACTTAAATACAGCACCTCTTATGAGGGTTCAACTGATAAAAGTTTCTGACACAAAACACGCACTTTTTATTGACATGCACCACATAATATCTGACGGAACCTCAATGGGTATTATGATAGGTGAACTTGTAAATCTCTATGAGGGAAGGGAGCTTCCTCAGGTTAATCTTGATTACAGGGATTTTGCGTTGTGGCAGAATGAAATGGTTAAGTCCGGAGCCATTAAAAAACAGGAAGATTATTGGCTTGAGGTTATGGCAGGAGAACTTCCTGTACTTGAGCTTCCTACAGACTTCAAAAGACCGCCTGTTAAAAATTTTGAAGGTGACAGGGTTGAGTTCAGCTGTGACGGACATATTGCCAGAGGAATTAAAACCCTTGCTCTTGAAACGGGAAGCACCTTCTATATGGTTGTACTCGCGGCCTATAATGTGTTCCTGTCAAAGTATACGGGACAAGAGGATATAATAGTTGGGACACCTGCAGCAGGAAGAAGACACAGCGATCTTAAAGACATGATAGGCATGTTTGTAAACACGCTTGCAATGAGGAATTACCCTCATGGCGGGAAGTCCTTTGATGAGTTTTTGAAGGAAGTAAGAGACAATACCTTAAAGGCATATGATAATCAGGACTACCAGTTTGAAGAACTGATAGAAAAACTTGATCTTCCAAGGGACCTTCGACGTAACCCGCTTTTTGATACAATGCTTTCACTGCAGAATTTCGAAGGCGAAGAGGCTGATTTCAGTGAACTTACAGTTCAGCCCCTTGAAAATGACAGCTATATGTCCAAATTTGATATAACACTTTATGCTTCCGAGGATGAGGAAGAAATAAAGTTCAATTTTATTTACTGTAAACAGCTCTTTAAGAGGGCGACAGTAGAAAAGATGGCAGACTGCTTTGTCAATGTTCTAAAATACATTATTTCTAACCGTGAGGTAAAGCTTGAGGATATTGCGATTATTTCAGATGAAGAAAGAGAGATTATATTAAACAAATATGGGACTCAAGCCTTTGGTGATAAGCCTAATACAACCATAAGCCGCCTTTTTGAGAAAACAGTTGAAATAAATCCGGATAATATTGCCGTTTTTTATGAAGGTCAGGAGCTTACATATGATGAACTTAACAGAAAGGCCAATGCTTTGGCTCATAAACTGATAGAATCAGGTGTCAGGGAAGATAAAACAGTTGCAATGCTCACAGAGCGTTCTGTCGATATGATAGTTGGAATTATGGCTGTCTTAAAAGCAGGAGGCGCTTACCTCCCGATAGACACCTTATATCCTGAACACAGGATAGAATATATGCTAAGTGACAGTGGAGCAGACATACTTCTTATCCAGAAACACCTCGAAGGAAAAGTATCGTTTAGCGGCGAGACTGTTTTTATCGACGGGTCTTATGAACAATACAGCCAGTTAAATCCGGAGGTTACGATTAGCCCGGACAGTATGGCATATGTTATATATACCTCGGGTACGACAGGAAAACCAAAAGGTGTAATGGTTGAAAACAAAGGCTTGTGCAATCTTGTAGCAGGGCTTGAGGCTAAGATATACAGAAGGTACAGTGAGAAACTGAAGATAGCCCTGGTTGCGCCTTATGTTTTTGATGCATCGGTAAAACAGATTTTTCCGGCTCTTCTTTCAGGACACACCCTTTGCATAGTGCCTGAAGAAGCCAGAGCTGATGGAGAAAAGTTGCTGTGTTATTATTCTGACAACCAGATAGATGTTTCGGACGGGACACCCGGACACCTTAATATGCTTGTAAATATGCTTGAGGAAAGCACTGATACCATAGGTGTAAGACATTTTGTAATCGGGGGTGAAGACCTTCACAAGGCACTGGTTGCTCAACTATTCAATAAAGTGGCGGATGAAAGGCTTCTGGTTACAAACGTATATGGCCCTACAGAGTGTACTGACGTAACTACGCTTTATACAGTGGACAGGGAAAATATTGGGAAGCTTGATGTTATACCTATAGGAACTCCTATACAAAACACTAGCATATATGTCCTTGACAAGGGTAAAAATCCTGTGCCATGTGGTGTAGCAGGAGAGCTTTATATAGGTGGATATGGTGTAGCAAGAGGATATATTAACAAACCTGATATGACCAGCGAAAGGTTTATACCAAATCCGTTTGGCGATGATAAGAGCCCGGTAATATACAGAACCGGAGACCTTGTAAGGATTCTTGAAGACGGTAATGCAGAGTATCTTGGACGTGCCGATAACCAAGTGAAGATAAGGGGTTACAGGATAGAACTTGGAGAGATTGAAAGTTCACTGCTTTTGGTGGATGGAATCAGCGAAGCGGCAGTTGTTGCCGTAAGCGATAAAACCCTGGATAAAAAAATATGTGCCTACATTGTTTCGGATGGTACTCTCGAGCCGGCGGAAATAAAGAAGGTGCTTGCAGAAACTCTGCCTTCCTATATGCTGCCTCAATATATTGTTGAGATAGATAAGGTGCCTCTCACACCAAACGGAAAGGTTGACAGGAAGGCACTCCCAATGCCTGAAACAGGAATATTGACAGGAGAAGAATATGTGGCGCCTGAAAATGAAACGGAAGAGAAGCTGTCTCTGATTTGGAAGGAAGTACTGGGGATTGAAGCACCTGGCGTATTGGACAACTTCTTTGAGCTTGGTGGTCACTCCCTTAAGGCAACGCTTATGGTATCGCGAATTTACAGGGAATTGAATGTTAAAATCCCCTTGAGAGAAGTATTCAACAACCCTACTATTAGAGGGTTGGCACAAAAAATTGATTTGAAGGACAGGAATATTTTTGCTTCCGTAACGCCAGCAGGAAAGAAAGACTACTACCCTCTTTCACCTGCCCAGCACAGGCTTTACATAGTAAATCAGCTGGACGGCGGAACCAGTTACAACATGCCTTCCATAATGTATCTTGAGGGTGAGCTTGAGCTCGAACGCTTCAATGCTGCTTTCCGTGAAATGATCAAAAGGCATGAAGCCTTCAGGACATCTTTTATAACAGTTGAAGGACAGCCAGTTCAGAAGATTCATGATGAGGTTGAGTTCAGTATTGAATATTTTGAGTGTGATGAGATAAAAGCCCGCGAGATAACCGACAGCTTTTTAAAGCCCTTCGACTTTGAAAAAGCGCCTCTTTTGAGGGCAGGAGTCATTAAGCTTCACGATAAAAGGCATATATTGATGCTTGACATGCACCACATAATCTCAGATGGCGCTTCAATGAGCATATTTGTAAAAGAGTTTATGAGCATATATCAGGGAGAAAGTCTCATGCCGCTTAAAGTGCAGTATAAGGACTATTCGGTCTGGCAGAGGGAGCTTTTGGACTCAGGTGAGCTATTAAAGCAGGAGGAGTACTGGCTCAGTACCATGAGTGGTGAAATACCTGTCCTCCAGATTCCGGAAGACTATAAGAGACCTCCTATACAGTCCTTTGAAGGAGATGTTATTTCAGCATTTATTGGTGAAGAGCTTGTAAAAAATATCAGGGAACTTGGCAGGGAAACCGGAACAACTCTTTATATGACGCTGTTGGCAGCATACAATGTACTTTTGTCCAAATATACAGGACAGGAGGATATTATCGTAGGCTCGCCTATAGCCGGCAGGAATCATGCAGACCTTGAGAATATCATAGGAATGTTTGTAAATACCCTGGGCATGAGAAATTATCCGTCAGGGACAAAGAGCTTCAAAGAGTTCCTTAAAGAGGTAAGGGACAATTCCCTAAAGGCGTACGAGAATCAGGATTACCAGTTTGAAGAGCTTGTAGACAAGCTTGAGCTAAAGAGGGACCTTAGCAGAAATCCGCTTTTTGACACAGTGTTTATGCTGGTAAATGAAGATACCGGGGAGGATAAAGACTTTGGCGGGCTTGAAATAATTCCGTACGAGCATGAAATGAATATTTCCAAGTTCGATATGACCTTAAGTGCCTTTGAAGGAGAGGATGGAATAGGCCTTTCCATGGAATACTGCACAAAGCTCTACAAAAAGGAAACAATTAAAAGAATGCTGGGGCATTTTGAGAATATTTTAAAGAGCATTGTTAAAAACCCGGATGCAAGCATATCGGAAATTGATATGCTATCAGAGGCCGAAAGAAAAGAAATACTCACAGTATTTAACGACACAAAGATGGTGTATCCGAAGGAAAAGACAATCGGGCAGCTCTTTGAAGAACAGGCAGAACTTACTCCTTTTAATATAGCTGTTGTGTATGGTGATGAAAAGCTCACCTACAGGGAGCTTAATGAAAAGGCCAACCAACTCGCGCGGGTGTTAAGACAGGAAGGAGTAAGGGCGGATACCATTGTAGGTATGATGGTTGAGCGTTCTATTGAAATGATTGTGGGTATAATGGGAATTCTGAAAGCAGGAGGAGCATATATGCCTATAGACCCAGGGTATCCAAGGGATAGAATAGAGTATATGCTAAAAGACAGTGGGACCACCTTGCTGCTTATCGGAAATGATTTTCCGGACATTATTGAGTTCGGAGGAAAAGTTCTTTCATTAGAGCATGAAATTATAAGAGAGCAGGATAAAGACAACTTGGAGTACAGCAACAATTCGGACAACCTAGCTTATATAATTTATACCTCCGGATCTACCGGAAAACCGAAAGGAAACCTTACAACCCATTATAATGTTACAAGGGTAGTAAAGAACACTAATTATATTGAAATTACTGAAAAGGATGTATTGCTGCAGTTGTCAAACTATGCATTTGACGGGTCTGTATTTGACATATACGGGGCACTTTTAAACGGAGCAAAGCTGGTTTTAGTGGATAAGGAATGCGTAGTTGACATCAGCAAACTGTGCGCTCTTATAGAAAAGGAAAATACAACCGTATTCTTTATTACTACTGCACTGTTTAATGCTCTGGTGGATATAAATATTGATGCTTTAAAGAACATAAAACATGTTCTGTTTGGTGGAGAAAGAGTTTCTTTTGCACATGCAGCCAAAGCACTTGAGAAGCTTGGGAGAGACAAGATAATTCACGTATACGGACCAACTGAAAGCACGGTATTTGCAACCTACCATTACATTAATGAGACAGACGAGGAGCTTGGTACTGTGCCTATAGGAAAGCCTTTGGCCAATACTGAGATATACATAGTTGATAAATATGATAAGCTTCTGCCTGTAGGAGTTGTCGGAGAATTGTGCATAAGCGGAGACGGTCTTGCAAAAGGCTACCTAAACAGACCTGAGCTTACAGAAGAGAAATTTGTGAAAAATCCTTTTGTACAGGCAGGGGTAATGTACAGGACCGGTGACCTTGCAAAATGGCTTCCGGATGGAAGTGTTGTGTTTGTCGGAAGAATTGACCACCAGGTAAAAATAAGAGGCTTCAGGATAGAGCTTGGAGAAATTGAAAACCAGCTTAACAATATGGAAGAGGTTAAGGAAGCAATTATTACGGTGACAGGAGAAACAAGTGCTGAAAGAGCCATATGCGCTTACTACACACTAAACAGCGAAATATCTCCGTCAGATATAAGGGAGAAGCTAAAGGAAAAGCTGCCTGATTATATGCTGCCCTCATACTTTATGGAGCTTGACACAATGCCCCTTAACAAGAACGGTAAAATAGACAGGAGCGCACTGCCAAAGCCTGAAGGGGTCATTCTAACGGGTACAGCCTATGCTGCCCCGGAAAATGAAATAGAAGAAAAGCTGGCAGAGCTGTGGCAGGAGATTCTTGGTGTAGAGAGAGCGGGTGTAAATGACAATTTCTTTGAACTCGGAGGCCACTCACTTAAAGGGACTATGCTTGTAGCAAGAATACACAAAGAGTTTGACGTTGAGATGCCATTAAGGGAAATATTTGCAAGGCAGACAATAAGGCAAATGGCAGAATACATTGACAGTTCCGAAAAGAAACTTCACAGTTCCATAAGAGTGGTTGAGAAAAGGGAGTTTTACCCTCTTTCGGCAGCACAGAGAAGGCTGTATATAATTGACAGGATAGAAGAAGGAGATACAAGCTATAACGTACCGATAGCTGTGGTAATTGAGGGTCCTGTAGAAAAGGAAAAGGTTGAGAATGCATTCAGGGAACTTATATCAAGACATGAGTCGTTCAGGACTTCTTTCGAGGTTGTAAACGGTGAACCCGTCCAGGTAATACATGAACAGGTTGATTTTGAACTTAGTTATATGGAAGTGCCGGAAGAGGAAGCAAAACAGATAGTAAGTGATTTTACAGCGCCGTTTGACCTGAGCAGGGCTCCACTTATAAGGGGAGGTCTTATAAAGACAGGAGAAGACAGATATATCCTACTAGCAGATATGCATCATATTATATCCGACGGTACTTCAGTTGGCATATTTACTAATGAGTTCCTTACCCTGTTAAAGGGAGAACGCCTTGAACCTTTAAAAATACAGTACAAGGATTATGCGGTATGGCAAAATGAACTGCTTGGGTCTGCCGGGATGAAAAAGCAGGAGGAATACTGGGTTAATACTTTTAGTGAAGACGTACCGGTATTGGATTTTCCGGTGGATTACCCCAGACCTTTCGTACAAAGCCATGAGGGAAGCAAGGTTTATTTTGATATTGATGAAGAAACAAGCCTCAGACTTAAGGAAATTTGCAGGGAATCGGAATGCACCATATATATGCTGCTTTTGGCCTCGTATTATGTGTTTTTATCAAAATACTCAGGCCAGGAGGACATTGTTGTAGGGACACCGGTTGCAGGAAGATCCCATGCAGACCTCGAGAATGTAATGGGCATGTTTGTCAATACCCTTGCAATCAGGAATCAAATTGATACTAACATGAAGTTCAGCGACTTGTTAATGAGGGTCAGGGATACCTCCATCAAGGCATTTGAAAACCAGGATTACCAGTTTGAAGAACTGGTTGAAAAACTTGATATTAAGAGGGATTTGAGCAGAAATCCATTGTTTGATGTTATGTTTGTTCTTCAGAATCTGTCACAGGACAATGAATTGGAATTGGATCAGTTTGAAATACATTCCTTTGAAACTGAAAATGAAACAGCAAAATTTGATTTTACGCTCTATGCCATAGAAAATGAAAACAGTCTCAGCTTCAGCTTTGAGTACTGTACAAAGCTGTTCAGACAAGAGACTGTTGAAAGAATGGCAAAACACTATGCAAATATTCTGAAAAGCATTGCAGATAATTTTGAAATCGAAATTTTCAATATCAAAATGCTTTCAAAGTACGAGAAGAAGCAACTTGTATACGGCTTTAACCAAACCTGGGCCGACTACCCTTATGCTTCAACAATTCACGGTATATTTGAAGAGCAGGTTAAAAAGACTCCGCACAATATTGCAATAACCTTTAAAGAGAGCAGCATGACATACAGGGAGTTGAATGAAAAAGCAAACAGCCTTGCCCACCTTCTGAGAGAAAAGGGCGTGGGCAGTGATAGTATTGTGGCGGTTTTATTAAACCGTTCTCCTGAAATGATAATTGCAGCCTTTGGTATATTGAAGGCTGGAGGTGCGTATCTTCCTATCGATCCGGGTTATCCCGAGGACAGGATTGTTTACATGCTCAGCGACAGCAGAACAAAGGTACTTCTTACAAAGACGGATTTTATGGACCGCTTCGAATTCGACGGAACAAGGATAGATATGACGGAGGAAAGCCTGTATGAAGGCAGCAGTAATAATCCTCAAACCATAAGCACTCCAGGGAATCTGGCATATATCATCTACACCTCCGGGACGACAG
>JAAZCB010000718.1 GCA_012513545.1 Clostridiaceae bacterium | reverse complement strand
TAGATTTTATGGGTATGGGGGATTATGCAGATTATATGGTATATATTAGCAGGATATACGAGGATACAATCACAAACCCATATTCAGGCCATAAAGATATGGCAGTTAGTAATAGAACATCCTCATGGATGAAAAATGATCTTGCTGAAAACTATGAACTGAAGGCTATTAACCTTACGGCAATTGCTGATTATTCAACAATAATAAAAGAGATAGTTCCTGAGGAAGTTATATATTGTGTTGGCAATCCAACCAACAAAGGCTGTGTTGTGGCGTTTCTGGTTGTTGATGGAATTTACATTTATGAAATAGGTGAAAACGGAGAAAAGAAGAATGAAATAATGCATCAGTTTGAACACCTCAAAGGAAAGTTTGATTAAGTATTATAAGTGATGGTGGGGACACATGTATAGATTTGGTCAATTATTCAAAAAGAAAAAGGGCTCTTTAACGGTAGAAGCTGCAATTTCGTTACCGATATTTATGTGTGTTTTCCTTTCTATTCTGTTTTTTATAAGAGTTATATATATTCAGAACAATGTACAGTATGCGTTAAACGGTGCAGCCAATGAGCTATCAACATACAGCTATCTTTACTCTGTGTC
The DNA here is from genome assembly GCA_012513545.1 of Clostridiaceae bacterium. The sequence goes on along the minus strand of JAAZCB010000718.1, from coordinate 1,155 downwards.
AGGCCTTCAAAATATCAATAAAGAAATCGGTGACATAACAACTGAAAACAGCGAGCTTGCTTCTGACCATACAGTTAAGCTGCTTGAATCGTTTGATGCTCTTAGTGATAATTTTCAGGAAGGAATGTACTCTGCCAAACAATTATCACAGGGTGACCTTTCCCAGGCGGAATCATTAAAGGGGATTTATGATAAAAGCCTGCCGCCTGCAGAAAATGTAAAAAATGTTCTAAAGGATGCTGTAAGTGATCCTAAGAGGGAGTTTGTCAGCATAGCTTCACTTTTCCTCAACTCAGGTTATGAGGAGTTAAAAAGAAGTCTTGCAAAACCGCTTGTGAAGTATTACATGAAAAAATACATCGATCCCAAAATAATAAGAAGCAAAGGCGGTCCTGGCGCATACATTTCGGTAAAAGAAGGGCAAGACCCTTTCCAGCTGTTTGATTTTGGAGATGAGCCTGTTTTTGATTTCAGCAAGTCAAAAATATTTACAGATAACAAAACAATAGACTTGGTTGTAAGATACAGGATAAAAACTGCGCTTCCAATCAATTTTCTGCCTGAGATTCAAATGGAGCAAAGAGCCACAGTAAGAGCATGGCTTGATGGAGATGGCTCTGCTAAAGTAAAAAAACCCGAGCCAACTATGGAAAAGGGTACTTCAGTATGGGATTTGGCTCAATTTGACTATGGGAAAAGAATCAGTGAAGAGGAGCTTTTAAAGTATCCTGACAGATACCCAAAATCAGGTGACGAATATGAGGTCAGAAGTATTAATCTTGACAGCAAAACGTATATTAATAATCCAAAAGCAATAAAAAGCTCACTTAAAACAACTATCAATAAATTTCATTCGAAAACAGCAGGTAAAAGTGATATAAAGTCCCGTGCTTTGATAATTGTTGTGCCTGAAGGCACTATGAGTGATGACATCAGAAAGATATTCGAAGAGCTTGAAAATGAATGTTCTGCACTATCGCCTCCAATAAAGCTCATCTATAAAGAGGGTTACGGACGCCAGACAAACAGGCAGGAAGGACCTTCGGATAAATCCACTGAGGATTCTGATGAGGAAGAACCACCTCCGACAGTTAAGAAGTCTGATTTAGCTATATTGGTTCCCAAAACACCTGCTGCAGCTACGTCGACGCCTAC
>JAAZCB010000717.1 GCA_012513545.1 Clostridiaceae bacterium | reverse complement strand
TGTAGATTATTTTAAAGGTTTATCAGGGTTTTCTATTGACTTAGAAGATATACAGAACAAACTAAAAGCCTTCCATGATGGTCATATTAATGACAAAGGTTATTTTAATATGCCACCTGAAAAGAAATTAATTGAATTTAAAGAACAACTAAAATCATTAATTGATAAAATAAAAGTTGCAACTTACTCTGGCTCAATTAATGCAGATTCACCTATATATTTTGATATTAATAAACTACCTAACTATCTTGAAAGATTAGCTGAAATAAGAGGAAATCAATTAACACAATTTGCAAACCTCTTAAATCTGAGGCTTAGAAGCATATTGGAGGATATTAGAATTAAGGATGTCATAAATCCAGCCAAAGAATTGGATATTAGTGAATGGCTTAAAGTATTTGTGCAATCAAATAAAAGCAAGGGACAGCTTTCAATTTTCGATTTATCATTAGTCCCAAATGAAATTATTCATCTAATAATTTCAATTATCTCAAGAATTATATTTGAAGCTTTACAAAGATTCAGAAAACACAGTAAAAACGAACTATTACCCACAGTTTTAGTATTAGAAGAGGCGCATACTTTTATAAGAAGATATGATGGCTCCGATGAAATCTCACCTCAAAGAATATGTTGCCAGACATTTGAAAGAATTGCAAGAGAGGGACGAAAATTTGGCATGGGGTTAATGCTTTCCTCGCAACGGCCATCTGAATTGAGTGCAACTGTATTATCACAATGTAATACTTTCTTGTTACATCGTATTGTTAATGATGAAGACCAAAGACTTGTAAAAAAGTTAGTTCCGGACAATTTAGGTGGCTTGCTAGATGAGCTACCCATTTTACCAACTAAAAAAGCAATATTAGTTGGTTGGGCTGCTCCTATACCAGTACTTATTGAAATTAATAATCTTCCAAAAAATCAACAGCCAGCATCAACTGACCCCAACTACTGGGATGTATGGATAGGTAAACATAAAATAGAAATTGATTGGGAAAAAATTAGTAATGATTGGCAAGGCAATATAATTGATGAACCAGAAAATATAAATGATAATGATATTTTGGATGATAAAGGCCTTCCATTTTAAATAAAAAAATGAATTTAGATATGACCGGAAATTCACAAATACCAAAAGATATATTACTTAACAACCTCAAAGAGTTGATGCCCGAAATATTTTCGGAGGGCAAAGTTGATTGGGAAAGATTAAAGGTGACTTTAGGCGAAGATATTAATTTCAGCAAAGAAAGGTACGTCCTTAACTGGGCTGGTAAATCCGATGCATTCAGGGTATTGCAAGCCCCATCCACCAGAACCCTCATTCCGGCAAAAGAAGAATCAATCAATTTCGACGAAACCGAAAACATATTTATTGAAGGCGAAAACCTCGAAGTGCTGAAGATTCTTCAAAAGAGCTACTTCGGAAAAATAAAAATGATATACATTGACCCGCCATATAATACAGGTAGCGATTCCTTTATTTACCCCGATAAATTCTCCGAAACAAAAGAAGAATATCAAAAACGGGTTGGAGACAAGGATGAAGAAGGATATATGACCAAAGAAGGTATGTTTCGAAAAAACAGCAAAGAAAATGGTCAATACCATTCTAACTGGTTGAATATGATATATCCTCGTTTATTTTTGGCAAAGAATCTTCTTAAAGATGATGGAGTAATTTTCGTTTCAATTGATGATAATGAAGTGCATAATCTCCGTTTATTGATAAATGAAATATTTGGCGAAGAAAATTTCATAGCTCAATTTATATGGAAAAGAAGACAAAATGTTGATAGCAGGTCTAAAAATGGCGCGTCAACTGACCACGAATATATTATTTGCTACCGAAAATCAGATAACGGTTTAATTAGAGGTGCTGAAAAGGACATGAATAAATATTCTAATCCTGACAACGATAAAAGAGGAGATTGGATGAGCGCTGATATGACAGGACTCGCAACTAAAGAACAGCGTCCAAACTTACACTATGATTTGGAAGACCCAAAAACAGGAATAGTATATTCTTGTCCCCCAACTGGTTGGCGTTATGAGCCCAAAAGAATGTTGGAATTAATAAAAAACGATGAGATAATTTTTCCTAAAACCCCAGATGGTCGTCCACGAAGAAAAAAATTTCAGCATGATTTGGAAAGTGAGTTCACAGGCTTTTCTACAATATTAAAAACAGTATATAATACACAAGGTACACGAGAAGTTAGGACAATATTTAACGATAAAGAGTATTTTGATTTTCCCAAACCTAAAGATTTAATCAAATTACTTATCCAACAAGGAGCTTCATCAACTGATGAAGAAAATATTATTCTTGATTTCTTTTCTGGTTCTGGAACTACTGCACATGCAGTCATGGAACTGAATAAGGAAGAAGATATTGACAGAAAATTTATTTGTGTTCAATTACCTGAAGATTGTATAGAAAAAAGTGAAGCCTTTATATCTGGCTATAAAACAATTGCTGAAATAGCTAAAGAAAGGATAAAACGTGCAGCTAAACTGATAAAGGAGGATAAGCAAAAAGAACTTGATTTCAATCCTGAAAAGGAACTTGATTTAGGCTTCAAAGTATTCAAACTCTCCGATTCCAATTTTAAACTTTGGCGGCAACAAGGCATTGAAACAGCCGAAGAACTCGAAAAGCAAATGGAGCTTTTCACAGACCCTATTTCACAGGATGCGTTAAATGATTTTATGGTTTATGAATTACTGATAAAATCTGGTTTCGACCTGAACTGCCAGATTAAGCATGAGAACAATATATATATTGTTAATTCCAATGAGATGGTACTCTTATTGGAATCTGTTTCAAAAGATATTATTAGTAAAGTCATAAAAACCAATCCTCAAAAAGTAGTTGCATTGGATAAACTCTTTGAAGGCAACGACCAGTTAAAAACCAACACTGCCCTTCAAATGAAGGATGCAGGTATTGATTTCAAAACAATTTAGCCTTTATGAAACTCCAATTCGACCCAAATCAGCAATATCAATTACATGCTATAAATGCCATAACAGGCATTTTTGAAGGACAACCACTTGACGAATCAAACACAAGTTTTCATATCGACAGGGAAGACAGGCTAAAACTTATTTCAGGTCTTGGAAATAACCTCGTATTATCCGAAGAACAAATTTATAAGAACCTGAAAGCAGTTCAGGAACAAAATGAAATACCGGTTTCAAATTCGTTTGAAGGAATGAACTTTTCCGTAGAAATGGAAACCGGTACCGGAAAAACTTATGTATACCTGCGTTCCATTTATGAACTAAACAAACAATTCGGTTTTAAAAAATTTGTTATTGTAGTGCCAAGCGTTGCAATTCGTGAAGGGGTTTTAAAAAACCTGCAAATTACGCATGACCATTTTCAAAGCATCTACGATAAAACGCCCCTCAATTTTCAGGTGTACGATTCCAAAAAGGTTTCAAACCTCAGGAGTTTCGCAACCAATAACAACATCGAAATTCTCGTAATCAATATTGATTCTTTTGCAAAGGATGAAAATATCATCAACCGCCCCAACGACAGGTTAACAGGTCAGCGCCCTGTTGAGTTTATTCAGGCAACCAACCCCATTGTTATTGTGGACGAGCCGCAAAACATGGAAACCCCCATACGGAAAAAAGGCATTGCCAATTTAAACCCGCTTTGTACGCTAAGGTATTCGGCAACCCATTTAAACCTTTATAATCTGGTTTATAGCTTGAATCCGGTCAAAGCCTATGATTTAGGGCTGGTAAAACAAATTGAGGTTGATTCAGTAATATCCGAGAATAGTTCCAATCAGGCATTTATATTGGTGGAATCAACAAATGCTACAAAAACGAAGGTTAATGCAAAAATTAAAATTGACACCAATACAGATTCGGGGGTAAAAAAGAAATCATTGTCGGTGAAAGTTGGCGATGACATTTATAACCTGTCCAACGAAAGGGAAATTTATAAGGAAGGGTACATTATCGAGGAAATAGACGTTTCCAATCAGTGCATTACCCTTTCAAATGGTTCAGTCCTGTATGTTGGCGATAGTCAGGGCGGAATGACCGATGAAATCATGAAATTTCAAATCCGTAAGACCATTGAAGAACATCTTAAAAAAGAAAAAAGGTTAACCCCGAAAGGAATTAAAGTTTTATCCCTCTTTTTTATCGACAGGGTTTCCAATTATCGGAATTACAACTATTCCGGTAATCCGGTTTCAGGCAAATTTGCTATCTGGTTTGAAGAAATATATAACAGTTTTATTACACAGCCAGCCTTTAGCGACCTGAATAAACATGAAGTTTCAAAAGTTCACAATGGTTATTTTTCTGCTGATAAAAAAGGCCTTTTCAAAGATACATCCGGCGAAACCCAGGCCGATGATGATACTTACAAACTCATCATGCAGGACAAAGAAAGATTGTTGGATATAGAAAACCCTTTGCGTTTTATATTTACTCATTCCGCTTTGCGTGAAGGTTGGGACAATCCCAATGTGTTCCAGATTTGCACACTTAACGAAACCAAATCCGACATTAAGAAACGTCAGGAAATTGGAAGGGGTCTCCGCTTATCGGTAAATCAGGAAGGCATCAGGTCTTATGACAGGAACATAAACAGGCTAACAGTAGTTGCGAATGAAGCCTATGAAGATTTTGCAAAGACATTGCAAACTGAAATTGAAGAAGATTGCGGCGTTTCATTCGAAGGCAGGATTAAAAATAAAACAGAACGTACACGCATCAATTACCGGAAAGGATTTGAAGCCGACCCGAAATTCCTCGAAATTTGGGAACGTATTAAGCATAAAACAACTTATCAGGTCAGTTACAGCACAAATGATTTGATTAAAGTTGCCGGAAAGCAGATTAAAGACCTCCCGAAAATTCAAGCCCCCTCTGTCCGTTCTACAAAAGTATCCCTGTCAATGACAGAAAAAGGAATTTATACAAACTATGTAGCGGAAAAGAAAGAAGTTTATGGATTAAAATTCCCGATACCCGATGTTTTAGGCTATATCCAGCAACGCACAGAACTAACCCGTTCAACCATTCTGGCTATTTTAAAAGAATCGGGCAAGATTGAAGAAATTCTCATAAATCCACAGTTATTTCTTGACCTGGCGGTTTCAGCCATTCGCAAAACATTGAACGATTTAATGGTTGCAGGTATCAAATACGAGAAAATTGGTTCATCGCAATAAGAAATGAGGCTTTTTAAAGAAAATGAAATTGAAACCTATCTTGACAATTTAACCTTTGAGGTCAGCAATGCATCGAAAACGATATATGAAAATTACATTCCTTTAGATTCAAACATCGAAAGTCAGTTTGCAAAAGACTGTGAAACCAGCGAACAGGTTGAATTTTACTTCAAGCTGCCGTTTTGGTTCAAAATTCCAACCCCCATCGGCACATACAACCCCGATTGGGCAGTTGTGATGAAAGAAGAAAAGAAAATTTATTTCGTAGCCGAAACCAAATCAACCACCGATAAAGACAAACTTCGCAAAGAAGAACAACAAAAAATCAAATGCGGAGAAATGCATTTTGAGGTATTTACAGATGTGAATTTTAAGCACATAACTACAGTGAGTGAGTTATTTTAAAAAACATTTAATTCCTTATTTTGTAAATAATGTCCGATAAAAAAATATATAATCTATCTAATGTTACTAAAGCAATTGAGAATGTTATAAATACCCATTGCAATAAGACTATTTGGGTAAGGGCAGAAATTGTTAAGTTAAATTATTATAATCAATCAGGACATGCTTATCCTGATTTAGTAGAAAAGAAAGATGGTAAGATACTTGCCGAAATTAGAGGTAATATTTGGAGTAGCAATTTTGAGCAAATTAATAAAAAATTCAAAAGTGTCTTAAATGAGGAATTGGGTGATAATATGACAATTGTATGTTTAGCAACTGTTAAGTATAATTCTCTTTATGGCCTTTCCTTAAATATTACTGATATTGACCCAAGCTATACTCTAGGTGAACTAGCTAAACAGAAAGCGGAAACTATTAAAAGACTAAAGGAGGAAAAGCTTTATACACTTAATAAAGACAAATTAATACCCATTTTACCTAAAACTATAGCAATAGTGTCTGTAGAAACCAGTAAAGGTTATTGCGATTTCATAAATGTGTTAAAAAGCAATCCATGGTCTTATAAATTTCACTATCTACTATTTCCGGCTGTTTTACAAGGCGATAGAGCAATAAATTCAATTTTATCTCAGCTTGAAAAGATTAAAAAATATTCAGATTCTTTTGATGTTATTGTTTTGATACGGGGGGGTGGTGGAGATATTGGTCTTAGCTGCTATGATGATTATACATTAGCCAAAGCAATTGCAACATTTCCAATTCCAGTTCTTAGTGGAATTGGTCATTCGACAAATGAAACTGTTACAGAATTAGTAAGTTTTAAAAGTTTCATAACACCAACAAAAGTAGCTGAGTTTCTTTTACAACAGTATCATAATTTTTCAGTTCCAATTAAGGAAAACATTGTGGTAATTAATAATTTCATTAAATCCCTCTTTGATAAGCAATCATCAAGTCTTAGAGAATCTGCAAGATTATTTAAATCGATAACAAATAGGTTGATTGATAATCAGAAACACAACATTTCAAATAATTCTCAATCTATATTAAGCTTTAATCAAAGAATTTTTCTTAGTTCAAAACAAAACCTGAGAAATAATGCGAATGTTATGCAACTTTCCACTTCCAACTATATTTTGGGACAAAATCATAATTTATTTAATTTGATTAGTTCTTTAAAATCTAACATGGATTCAATAAAAATTAATCAACAAAATACTTTACTGGATATAAAAAAATACGTTTTAATGAACTGCAAAACTTTGCTTGAGAAAAGTAACATCGATATTCATAATACTCAAACTAAAATATCTTTACTATCACCAGAAAGCACATTGAAAAGGGGTTATAGTATTACTCGTATAAATGGAAAATCAATAAATAATCCTTCATTTTTAAAAATTAATGATAAAATTGAAACAGAAGTTTTTGAAGGTAAAATAATAAGCCGAGTTGAAGAAATTGAAAATAAAAAAACAAAATTACCATGGCTGAAGAAATAACCTACACAGTGGCATACGATGAACTTCAAAAAATCGTAAAGGAAATGGAAAATTCAGAAATAAGTATTGACCAACTTGATAGTAAAATACAAAGAGCATCAGACTTATTAAAAATCTGCAAAGATAAATTGTATAAAACTGAAAAAAATGTTCAAAAAATATTGGATGAAATTAACAACTATTCCATTGGTGAATAGATTCAATAATTTTGATTGTAGTTTTCAAAGAATTGACAACATTCTCATAGAATGTAAATATGATAAAATTAATTTATATACCTAGCCCTTCGCACACCTTCCCTTCTGCTTTAAGGCACATGCGGCAAAACCCGCAGGCAATCACACAAGCAAAATTTGCCGCAAGAGCCTTAAAGCCCGTCCCACCCCAACGCACTGCGAGCAATCTTCACCTATAAACAGAAAATTAAAGATGCGATATATAACTGATAATCAATAACACCCAGCGCCTAACAGCCGGTATATGCTATTGCTGGCCGCGGGTTTGCTAAGGTTAGTACACATAATTACCTTGTGCTACCTAGATAACAAAGTGCTTTGAAGACGCAACAGCACATACCGGCAGGCGTTATAGGGCATTTTAGGACGACCGTGCAAACATAAAATGGCTGATTTTTAACGAACCAAAAATTTTAAAATGACATTTAGAAAAATAAACTTCAATTCAAAAGACGGATTAATAATAACGGCTGACCTTTACGAAGTTGACAAAGCCAAAGGTTTTATTTTATTATGTCATCGTTCACATTGCAACCGTGCAGAATACCGTGAAACCGCACCAAGACTGAACGAACTTGGCTATTCTTGTTTGGCAATAGACCAGCGTTCGGGAATGAAAGTGTTTGGCGAAACCAATGAAACTAAAGACAGAGCAAAGGCGAAAGGACTACCGACAGGATACTTGGATGCCAAACCTGACGTTGAAGCCGCTATAGACTACGCTTACGAACTCAACCATAAAAAGCCAATCATCCTTTTCGGAAGTTCATATTCCGCTTCTTTAGCACTTATGATTTCAACCCAAACCGACAAAATAAAAGCGACCATCGCATACAGTCCGGGCGAATACCTTAAAGGAATAAACCTGTCAAACGAAATAAAAGAAATTAACAAGCCGACTTACGTAACTTCACCAAAAGTTGAAATTAAGCAGGTAACAGATGTGACAAAAAATGTAAACCCTAAATTCATTGAACATTTTAAGCCGACTGTTGACGGTTTTCATGGCTCAAAGACACTTTGGAAATCGGTAAGCGGATACGACACTTATTGGACTTCGTTAGAAAATTTTTTAAAGAAAGTAACTTGACGAGAACTATAAAACAACAGAAAAAACGCCCTATAACACAGGCTCATACGCCATAAGGGTTTCAGTGGTATGCCAAGTTCATCTCCCGCAGGCAAGGTTTGTATCGGGTGATAGAGGCAGCCACGCAATCCCTTCCGGCGCATAGCCTTAAACGTTGGGTGCAATGCGCGGGGACACGACCGAAAATGATAGTAATCAAGAATGTAAGAAATATGAAACAGAGATTTTTATTTTTATCAATCGCATTAATTGCGAGTATTTCCTTGTTCGGACAGAAACAGGAAAAAATTTATTATGACAAAGATTGGAAAGGTTGTTCTCAATCGAAAGCCGAGTTTTATCGTATTGTCAATTATGACGAAAATGGAAAACCTGTTGGGAAAGTCAAAGATTATTTTATAACAGGCGAATTACAGTCAGAAATTGATGGAGCCTTGTATATTGATAAAATTGATGACAGCAAATCCAAATTTACAGGTTTTAGTAAAGGTTTTCTTAAAAATGGTAATAGAGAATTTGAAACTTTGCACGACAATCAAGGCAATGTAATTACACACAAAATTTGGTATGAAAATGGTAAAATGAGAAGGGAATCAAAATATGAAAAGGGAACATTTGCAAGCAAAGAATATTATGAGAATGGTAAATTAATGCGAGAAATGACAGGTTCAAATGAAGAATTAGAAACGGATATTATCTACTATGAAAGCGGAAAATTGTATCGAAAATTCAAATTCACAGACGGCAAACTTGCAGATAAATTTTTCATCGAATGCGACGAATTTGGAAAATGCCAAAATGTGTTTTACGAAAATTTCAAATCTTCTGACAATGTAAATCAATGGGCAATAGCAGATAACCAAGATTTATCCATTAAAATATTGTCTGAAAAAGGATTATTGATGAAAGATAAAACAGGAAAAGGATTTAGAAACACGATTAACATTCCATTAAATTTGACAGAAAATTTTTCCGTAGAAACCATAGTTGATTTTAAAGATGGAGAAACGAATAACGGACACGGTTTGATGTGGGGTTTTAGAGATTGGGAAAACTTTTCGTACTTTATCATAAGTGCCAACGGATATTATCGTATAGGAGCAAAATCAGAAGGAATTGACTTGCCTATAAAAGAATGGACACAGACTAATGTAATCAACCAGAACAAACAACGAAATTCACTTAAACTTTTGAGAATTGACGATAAAGTTTATTTTTCGATTAACGGACAACTTATTCATTCTGATAGCTTTTATGGTTTTAGAGGCAATCATATAGGTTTTTACACATTATCGGGCAAGAAAGAGGTTTTGTTTGAAAATCTGATAGTTAAGCAAGATTTTTCCAATAGTGGAAACTCTATCGCAAGTACAGCAAACTCAAATTCGGAATGGAAAGGGAACGGCTCGGGATTTTTTATAGATTACAGAGGATATATTGCGACAAACTACCATGTCATAAAAGACGCAACTCAAATTGAAGTTAATTTTATTCACAACGGACAGCAACAGGCTTTTAATGCAGAAGTTATTCAAAGCGACAGGCAAAACGATTTGGCTATTCTGAAAATAACAGATAATTCATTCAAACCTTTCACAAATATTCCTTATAATTTTCAAACAACACTCTGTGATGTTGGAACAAATATTTTTGCTTTGGGCTATCCAATGGCTGATGTTATGGGTAGTGAAATCAAATTTACCGATGGAAAAATTAGTTCAAGAACAGGCATACAAGGTGATATAACAATGTATCAAATTTCGGTTCCGATACAATCGGGAAATAGCGGAGGCGCATTGTTTGATTATGATGGAAACTTGGTCGGGATTACTTCGGCAGGACTAAATCGAAATTATTTTAATTCGGAAAATGTCAATTATGCAATCAAATCCTCGTATTTGAAAAACTTGATAGAAGTTTTGCCTGTGTCAATACAATTACCAAATGACAAAGCAATCGCTACAAAAACTTTGACCGAAAAAATAAAGATTTTGTCGGACTATGTTATACTGATAAAAATTAAGTGATAATTGGAAAACTAATATTTTGTTGAGAATGCGAAAACACCACCACAAATCAACTAAAAGCAGAAAAAAACAAATGCGTAGAATAGCAAAAAACGAGGAAATACTAAAACGCCTAAAAGAAGAAAAATCTATTTCTTTACTATTGGGAGCGGGTTTTTCTGCGCCTATGGGTTATCCTATTGGCAATCAATTGAATGAGAAAATCTTGAATTGTCATACAGATAATATTAGTTTTCACACAGACGGAACATTGATTGTTGGAGATAATCCAAATGCACGACTTACTCAGTATAATCAGTATTTTGATTTTTGTAAAGATGTTATTCTTTATTACAATAACAATATCAAGACTTTTGATTATGAGGAATTTTATGATTACTTGAAAGAAAGGGCAAAGGACGATAATAGATTAAAAGAACTTTTTGAAAAAGGCAGTTACATAAAAAGCGATTTTGAGAATTTTGACAGATATGTATCTCAAACGGATAATGTTTATAATCAATTAGTTGCATTTTATTTGGAAGATAAAACAGGGAAAAGTTGGTATGATGATGAACCTACACGATTAAAACCAACATTTGACGGATATACAGGATTTCTTAATTGCATTGAAGAATTATCTAAAAATCATATTGTAAATGTTCACACCCTTAATCACGATTTGTTTTTTGAACGATTAAATCGTACAGAATGGATAAACGGAGAATTGTGCGATAGTTTTGAAGAATTAGGGTCGCCATTTTATGGCGAATTATTGCACGAAAACAGAAGTTACAAATGTCGATTGTCAAGATATACGGGAAAATACAAGAAAAAAATACGCCTCTATAAATTGCACGGAAGTAAAGATTACTATGTTTATCATACTAATAAAGGTGCAGTTTTATATCCCGAAACATTCATAAAATCTCGTTGGGGAATAGACACTACCGCTTTTCACAAAGAAATAAAGAGAAAAGGAGGAGTTATAGAATACGAAACCGATTTTATCAATTATCACCCAAATTTTCTAACAGGTACAACTTCTAAAATAAGCAGATACCAAGAGCCTTTATTGTATAAGAAATTATTTGAGTTATTCAAGAAAAATCTGAACAAAGCGGAAATGCTGATAATTATCGGTTATGGTTGTAAAGATTTTGAAATTAACCGTTACATTCTCGAAGAATTTGGAACGAAAAAGCCTTGTTTTGTTATAGACCCGAAAGCAGACAATACAGCGAAATTGGTCGTGAATACGAAATGGATAAAAAAAGAAATTGAAAATCTTTTATTGACGGATTTTAATTTGTAACCCAAAAAAGAATAAACGATTGACAAACAGTAAAATAATAACAAAACACTGCACCCAACAAGCGGTATAGCCAATAAGGGTTTCAGTGGTATGCGAAAGGTTGTAACCCGCTTCAACTTTTCGTGTACCTTGATAGGTAATCACCCGCACTCCCTTACTGGCCATACCGCCAACCGTTATGCACAAGCGGAGAAAAGACAACGACACCGCAAATTGACAATGAAAATGGAATATTAAACTTGAAATGAAAAACGAAACCGACAGACAAATAACCCGACACTCATTGCCGACCCGAATGTATTTTAATTTTTTTACCCACCGCACAAAAATTTTTAAATTCTCAACCCTCATTGCACACATTGCCAAAGCCCCAC
>JAAZCB010000716.1 GCA_012513545.1 Clostridiaceae bacterium | reverse complement strand
ATCGAGAAGATTTTGTCTGAATTTTGCAAGTTGGCTTGAGTATGAAAAATAATACACAAGTATTGAGAAAAACAATAAAATTCCAGCAACAATAAGGGTGAACTGAAATGCTAATCTTGTCTTTATATTCATTATTTAAATTTCTTTTTCGCTGCAATAAAAACCAAAACCAAATTTTGTATGTATAAGTTTTGGCTCAAAATCCTTGTCAATCTTTTTTCTTAAATAATTGACATATACATCAATAATATTGGTATTAGGGTCAAATTCTATACCCCAGACTTTCTCAATGATGAAATCACGGGTAAGTAATTTGTCCTTATTTTCAAGGAAGGTTTCCAGTAATAGAAACTCTTTCGCTGTAAGGTCAATTTTTTTATTTGAACGGGTAACTGTTTTAGTATTCAAATCCATTTCAAGGTCAGCAATCTTTATCTTACTCTCAGCAATCCGGATATTTGAATTTGACCGTCTTAAAAACACATTCACACGTGCCAACAACTCCCTGTAATCAAATGGTTTGACTATGTAATCATCGGCTCCCATATCGAATCCTGCTATTTTATTATCTGGTGTCCCGAAGGCAGTAAGCATGATAATTGGAATTTGACTGTTTGTTTTTCGTATCTCCTTGCATAAATCATACCCATTGATTAATGGAAGGTTAATGTCCAGAATGATAAGATTATATTTGTTTTTCGCCACTAATTGTTTCCCAACAAACCCATCATACGCTATTTCAGCATTAAATCCGGATTCTTCCAATTGCTTTCTTAAAATTTCAGTAAGCCGGTGTTCATCTTCAACAATTAAAATATTAATATCCCCCGTCATGGTTGTCAATTTTATACAAAATTACTATTTGGTAAGGTAAGTATTTAGATGATTCTAATAACCTTCTAATAATATTTTAATTAATGCTCAAAAAATTCATCAGTACTTTTGAACGGGTTTCATCACATCATATAAAAAAATGTTTATTATGAAGCTGCCAAAAATCTCTAATGGATTTAAAGTCTTTTTATTCTGGCTCGCAATATTTGCAGTATTGGTTATTGTCAAAATATTTCTGTTCCCGGGATAGTAAAGGGTAGCCAAAATGAACGAAATATTCATATCTGAATTTATCTTGTAGACTACCCTGATTACTTAATACTTTGTTTCTTCGAAAAAGCAGGTATAAAAAAAGTATACCCGAACAACTGCTTTTTTAACAAAATGGATGTTCAAATACAAATAACAAAAAGATATGATTTAGGTAATTAAACCAACGCTTAAAAAGCAGTCAACTATTATACAAGTAATTACAGGAAAGAGTTTTCATATCCCCCATTGATTTCAATCAATAGATAACAACAGATATTCAAGGAGAAAAGAATCAGAATAAAATACTGAATAGCAAAAATATTAATTATGAGGGCATTTATAGGATTTCTCGCATATATGGCAGTAGTACTTATAGCTGTTATAATGTTAGTTTCTGAAAGTATAAAAAGACGCAAAAAAGACTTTAAATATGAAGAGGCAGACGACATAAGTCTGATGAGTGATTAATTGTTTAAAATCAAGTTGTTGAGATTGATTATTGGAGGTGGCTGAATCCCCTTCCTTTTCACAAGCCATCAACAATCTCATGACCATATAAATACATATCAAAATAGCTGCGCTCTGATAAATAACAGTGCGGGGGCAAACCGGAAAAGGTGCGAACCGTTTCCTGTTTTTTGGAGCGGTAAAGCAGAAAGGCAAATTATCCTGTCAGTGTTTTACAACCGGCTTCCCTGCAAGTAAGCCCCGGCGGAAGAGAAAATACAGGCATTGTCCATTGTCCAATTGTTAATTGCTCATTGATAATTGCAAATTGAATGCGAAACAGAGCGTACTTCATGGATTGGCCGGGGATCGCCATCATAGCAAAGTAACTGAAAATGTATAAGTTCATAAAAAGCATGCCAGTCTTAGCTTCAGTTTGGAAAAGGATATTATGATATATTTCATATTGGGAAAGATAACCTTCTCATTTACTGGTTGAAAAATTAATCTTTTTTTTAAAAAAAATGTTAAAAATTTGTTGAAAAAGATTTTTTTAATAAACTTTGGCGGATTTGTGTGTATAACTGATTTTAAACCTAAAACTAAATCGTATGAAGAAACTATTACTGTTTTTTGGTCTTCTTGTGTTTACAGGTGCATCAGCACTTTTTGCACAAGTAAGAGTCATTACAGGTACAGTTACCTCCTCAGCGGAGGGAGAAGGCGCGATTCCCGGCGTTACGATACAGGTAAAGGGCACTACCATCGGTGCTCTTAGTGATGTAAGCGGACGCTACGCCATAAATGTACCGACGAATGCCACTACCCTTGTGTTTTCATATATCGGTATGAAAACGCAGGAAGTTGAAATAGGAAACCGTAGTGAAATAAACGTAGTACTTGAATCCGATCTCGTGGGATTGGATGAAGTTGTTGTGACGGCAATGGGTGTCTCACGTGAGAGGAAATCGCTTGGGTATTCAGTCCAGGATGTTTCAAGTGATGACATAGTCAGATCTGGAAACACAAACTTTGCAGTTGCCCTGCAGGGGAAAGTTGCAGGTCTGGATATT
>JAAZCB010000715.1 GCA_012513545.1 Clostridiaceae bacterium | reverse complement strand
TTTGCCAGCCGCGCAACAGGTTTGGCGATTTAGACCCCGAATTTTTCTCATTAAGACTGGACCACTTTTCGGGGGACACCTCAGAAACGGTCTTTACTAACTCACTGGTTGGTACAAAGACTGGGGGCAGCACGAGAAATATCTTAACGGCTATTGACTTGAATAAGAAAATCTATTGACCAAATAAAAACAATGATGCATTATATGGTAAAGGAGAGACTGTTATTTATGCGGTTGATAACATAACTACACGTGTAGTGGAAAATGCTATAAATTGTCCTGAAATATTCTGAAGAGATCTTATTTGCGGTTAGCAAGGAGCAGATTGAAAAAGTATCGTTTCACATTCATTGATTTATTTGCAGGCATAGGTGGATTTCACCAGGCGTTACGATTCCTTGGTGGCGAATGTGTTATGGCGATTGAAATTGATGAGGAATGTTTATCTACATATCGAGCAAACTATAATAATGATGGATTAATAATTCGAAAAGATGTGAATGACGTTGAACCCGAATCCATTCCGTCATTCGACGTTCTTTGTGCAGGTTTTCCTTGTCAACCATTTAGCAAAGCGGGAGCGCAAAAGGGGTTTGCTGATAAAACAAGAGGCAACTTCTTCTATAGGATAATGAAGATTCTTGATTCGCACCCCGAAGTTAAGTTTGTAATTCTTGAGAATGTGCGAAACTTGGCTGACAAGACAGAGAACTGGAACGTCATTAGACAAGAACTAATGATGAGAGAGTTCTATATTACGGAATCACCAATAATAATATCTCCATCTGATTTTGGTATTCCACAAATCCGAGAGCGAGTATATATTTTAGGAATTCGTAAAGATATTCGAGATGTTAACATATTAACAAACGGGTTTATTCATGTTGATGATTTGCATTTACAAAAGCATCGTAAACAATGCAAAATGGGTGACATAAGAAAAATCCTTGACACTCATGTTGACGATACATATCTTATAACAGACGAGCAAGAGTTGATGATAGACGCTTGGGACGAATTCCGAATTATGACTGGTATTAAAGTAATTGGGTATCCAATTTGGATTGATAGTTTTGGAGTTGGTATCGATGATACCGAAGAATTTTTCGTATCATGTGGGTATTCTTCCATGCCTGAATGGAAGAAATCATTTTTAAGAAAAAATCGAGCTCTTTATCTCACAAATCGAGAATTCATTGATATTTGGGTGGATAAGTACAACATGAAAACGAGGAGCAAATTATTTAGAAAATTTGAGTGGAATTGCGGGGTTGATGTTCATAATATTAGGGATGCAGTTATACAGATTAGGCAATCAGGCATCAGAGTTAAAAGGCCGGATTTTTATCCATCTTTAGTAGCTATTTCAAATACCCCAATCATATGGGATTATACTCGGAATCATTTTAGGAGAATAACACCACGAGAAGCCGCGAACTTACAGAGCTTTAATAAACGCTTTAAGTTTTTAGGTACTGATAAGGTTGTTTATAAACAACTTGGGAACTCAGTCAATGTTAGGGTTCTCAAAATCCTTGGCAAAAGTCTCTTTATGTTAGCAAAAAAAGGATGGGATGGAAAAGAATAATGTCGAAAAAAATCAACATTCGTCCTACAAGCGGAGTTTATGCAACATATAGGAGGCTTAGTTATCAACCCTGGACTGCTATTGCTGAGTTCGTTGATAATTCGACACAGAGCTTTTATGATCACAAGGATGATTTAATGGCTCTTAAATACTCAAAAGGGCTTCAAATCACAATAGACTATATTGAAGATAATGAGAATGGAGACAGACTTGAGATTCATGATAATGCATATGGTATGGAGTGGAATGATTTTCAAAGAGCTATAACCTTAGATCGTCCTCCAAAGAACACAAATGGTCGTAATGAATTTGGAATGGGCTTAAAAACAGCTGCATGTTGGTTTGGCTCCCTCTGGTCAGTCGAGTCAACCCAATACAATTCACGGAACAAGTACTATGCTGAGATAAATACAGAAGAACTTGGTAAATATAAGACTGAAGAGATTGACGTGAGGGAAGAGATTGTCAACTCTAAAGAACATTTTACCAGGATTGTCATAAAAAACCTGAATAAAAAAATACGTGGTCCTAGAACAATTTCAAAAGTTAAAGAATTACTCAGCAGTATATATCGAGTAGATATCCGAAGTGGAGTTGTAAAAATTTTCTATAACGGTTCTCTTCTTCAGTTCAAAGAAGCACCTATTTATATAGAAGATACTAATGGACAGAAGATTACATGGAGAAAAGATATTAGTTTTTCTATTGACCATGAAGGCAAATTGTTATCAGTAAATGGCTTCATAGCTTTAAGGATTCCTGGCAACGTAAAGGATGCGGGTTTTACACTACTTAGAAGAGGTCGAGTAATTGTCGGAGGTTCTGAAAAAAATTATCGTCCTTCTGAGTTATTTGGCGACTCGAATTCTTTTGCTACTCAAAGGCTATACGGTGAACTTCATATGGATAATTGGCCTGTGACACAGGCAAAAGACAATTTTGATTGGCACAATAGTGGGTTGGAAGAACTTTTTATAGAGTCCCTAGCGCCACTGACGCAGGAATTCCGTAAAAAAGCTGATAGCATCCGAGTACGTGAGCAAATAAAGACTCTCGATTTGGTACAGGCTGCAGTAACTGGATTATCAGTTCCGGGTGTGCTTGAAAACCCACAAATTGAGATCGTTACTCCACCAGATATGAATCCCACGCAGACGGATGTAAAAGGTACTGAGGAAATTGATACTGCTCCTAAAAGGGGTGAAGCAAAAAAGCCCGAATTCGAGGATGTCATCGAAAATGAAGATGACGGAGTAGTAATTCAAGGCGGTAATAAGTTTACTTATAAATTCAGATATAAAGGTGCCGATTATGTGTTCCATATTGTTCTTGATATGACAGATCCGTCAAATCATTGGATTTTGGTTGAAGAAAACAGTAGGTCCGTGTATACGTTATCTATTAATATGCGGCATCCTTTCTTCAAGCCATTGATCGAGAAACGCGAGTTCTTACCTATAATGACCAGAATGTCAATTGCGCTTGTCTTGGCAGAAATTGAGTCAATATACTCATCCCCAAATGGCCTGATCAACCCATGCGATATTCGGCTGAAGATGAATGAGATACTTGAAAATGTAAGAAAGGGAGATGATAGTAATGGGTTCCGATAAAATAATCGTTTATGACACTCAAAACGCTGAGTCGTGGAATATACGAGTCGATGGATTTTTCAAAACAAATGTCGAAAAGCAGATTTTGAGCGATGATAATATGACACAAGATGCTGTTGACTCAATATTTTCTAACGCATCTAGGATATTAAGCCGATGCCCAAAACCAGGTGGTAATGTCCAATTATCAGAGACCGGGATAATTATTGGCAAAGTACAAAGTGGTAAAACATCGAACTTTATTTCGGTGCTAGCTTTGGCTTTTGATAATGGATATGATATAGCCATTGTATTAGGTGGTAATACACTTGATTTGTTGAAACAAAATGCAACTCGAATATGCAGTTCCTTCAATGTTGATTCCGAGAAACTGACTGTACTAAAGACAAACGACAACAGGTCGTTAATAAATCCTACAAGAATTAAGGAGTTTATTGAGAATGGAAGAAAGGTAATAATCGTTGGGCTAAAGCATTATAAGCATATTTCGCAAATTGGCGAAATCTTTGATAACGAATACCTTTCGCAAAAGCCTGTTCTAATCATAGATGATGAAGGCGATCAAGCGACGCTGAATACAAGAGCTTACTTGGAATCAGTTAGTTCTACGTATGAATCAGTTGTTAACCTTAAAAACAAACTCAAGAATCATTGCCTTTTATCAATAACGGCAACTCCTCAAGCAAATATCTTAATACAAGTATTTGATCAACTGGCACCAGATTTCGGCGAATTGGTATATCCTGGTGATGGGTATTGCGGATTACAGGAGTTTCATGGCAATAATGCGGACAAATACGTAATAGAAATACCTCAAAATGAGAAGAATCTGCTTGATGATACGGGTGTACCAGAATCATTATACAAAGCTATGGCAATGTTCTTTGTAGGCAATGCGATCAGGTATAGTCGGGGTGACAATCGGAATCATGCCATGCTAATTCATCCAAGCCAAAAAAAATTTGATCATCGAATTGTAATAACCAAAGTTGAAGGCATCCTTGATGATTGGAAAGTAAAGTCAAAGATGATCCTAGACGGAAAAAAAGATATATCGTATATAACACTTAAGAAACAGTTGCATAGTGCGTATAACAAATATATCGAGGACGGTATTGTATGTAAACCTTTTGATGAAGTTGAAAACACAATTTTAAGTATTATAAGGAAATGCTCACCAGTTCATCTTTGCAATAGCGATGAGAACGCAAGTGAAAATTCAAAACACTACAAGACAAATATATTCGTAGGTGGCAATCTTGTTGAAAGAGGAATTACAATAAAAGGATTATCCGTAACATACATTACCAGAAGAGCAAAAGGAAAAAGCAATGTTGATAATACAGAACAAAGAGCAAGATGGTTCGGATATAAAGCCGACTATTTGGATGTCTGTAGAGTTTTTACGACTAAGGATATAAAGGACGACTTTACAAGCATACTTGAGCATGATGAAGATATGTGGGCTTCAATTGAACGAGCTAGAGATAGGGGGGTACCGTTTAAAGAGATGCCCCGAATATTCAAGTTAGCAAGAAGTGCATATTTACAATTGACAAGAAAGAATGTGGCTAAAACTGAAACATACTCTTTATCTGAATGGAAGCCACAGAAATATCTCATGCTCAACAAAGAAATAGTGCGGCAGAATACTGAAGTAATCAACGCGTTTCGCAATCAGCGAAGTGAATTTATTCAGTTTGAGACCCACAACAGTGTTCAGGTCCACGCGGTACTAAGTGGACTAGATTACAGTACAATATACTCAGAAATACTTGCCAAAATCACTTTTTGTAGTGATGAAGTACTAAATAGAGAATTTTTCTATTGTCTCAATGAAGCATTGAAAAAAATTAACATATTTCCCGTCGTTGACATATATTGGCTAAGAGATATTGAGCATACAACACGTAAGATTAATGATGACGGGTCTATAGATCAATTATTCCAGGGTCGAAATCCTAACGTGTCCAGTTCGCATTATTACAAAGGTGATAGGAGTTTGGCTGATAGAGAGCCCAATCACATACAACTACAAATACAATATGTTACTCCCACAAACATAGCCGGTATAGATTTTTATTCTCCAGCATTTGCAATTTTCGTACCTGAGTATTGCTCCAGCGAATTGTCAAAATTGGTGGTGAGAACAAATGGATAGCATGCAGATTTTGGATAAAATAAACACAATTGTTGTATCGGAAGGTGATTACTGTATTTTCAATTGTGATGAAGGAAAGAGTTTTTTCGGCAAGGATAAGGACAATAATGCAGTATTTATTCTACCATCTTATTCGGTCAACACTCCATCAATTACTCAAGAAACAAAATCACTCAAGTTCGCTCTTAACAGAAGATGCACGTTCCTGCTGAATGGTAGTGTCGAAATAAGAATATTACATTTACTGACATGTAAAGAACAAGAGTCTGAAAAACTATTAGCATTCATCCGCCTGACAAGAGCATTTTCAGTAAGTGATGCAGAAAAAGATCAATATTTCCTAGCAAAACTTTTCTCCTCAATATCGGCTCTTTTCGAAAAAAAAATTCAGGTATCGGAAATGGAGTTACAAGGCCTGTTTGCTGAACTCTATGCGATTATGCATTTCATGAAATTAGGATGTGATATTGGACGAAATTGGCAATCTATGAATAAAATGAAATTCGACTTCTCCATCAGCGAAAAGAAAAGGATTGAAGTAAAATCGACACTAAAACAAATAAGGTCACATCATTTTAAGCATGAACAATTACTAAGTGAACTTTATGATATAAAAATCGTATCAATGCTGTTAAGGAAGAACGATTATGGCATCTCCCTTGGTGATATGATAAAAATGATTAGAGAGCATTATCAGGATAATTACCCCCTTCTTATTCACATTGAATCACTCGTATTCCATATTGATCAAGAGCAACTAAATGTAACGAAATATGACGAAGTGTTCCTAAAAGAAAACATAAAGTACTTTGATGCGAAGGACGTCCCCCATTTTAATGAAAAAACACCTGACGGGGTTTATAACGCAGAGTACGACTGCACACTTGACAGTATTCCCAGCATATCAGAGTGTGATATGCTAGATTGGATAGGAGGGTATCAGGATGTTTAAAACATATGACTTGTTCAATCACAGGAGTGTCGATGATCTGGTACCAGAAATCATTTACCATTATCTGTTTAAAGGGCTCAGCTTAACTGCTATTGAAAAGCGCCTGTTCAGCACTGAGGAGTATCATGGATGGCTAAGCAAGACTTTCTTGAATTACTACGGCATCGATACCGAAGGTGAGAACAAAGGAATATATGAGAATCGAACAATATCAGATGTTGTCTACGAGTTGTCCAAAAGCACTAATATCACGCATGTCAGAATCGTAAAATTGCTTAAGGATAAATATCTATAAAACAGTTCTTATTATTGATAACGTAATAAGCAATTCACTCTGTATCTATCTTGCGCAATTGCTCCCCAAGCACGAAGCGTGCTGACTATTCTGTATGGTCCAAACTACCTTAGCCTACCATCGGCGTTCGCGCGGAAAATCATACTCAACATAAGATCCACAGTATTTCTAATGGTACTGTCAAATCAAGTTCGCAACTTTGGACTCCGTTTACCATGTCACGCTGCCTGTTTATCCAGTGATTTGAGCGAATCCTCACTCAGGTATCCTCTGGTCACTGACCATTCTTCCGAGTATTC
>JAAZCB010000714.1 GCA_012513545.1 Clostridiaceae bacterium | reverse complement strand
ATATGCACATATATTGCAATACTATATTATACAATATTCGTGCATACTTGTTTTAAGATAGATAGCCTGAAAAAGAAATCCCATTTCACTTTCACCAAGTTAAAATTATCTTATAAAAAGCAGAAAGGACTTCTCTCATAAACTTTAATACACAGACAACAGGATTTGACAACTTTTTTATTAACACTTCTGGATATACGCAGAGCATTAGGGCTACCCCTAAACCAGAATATAATTGCCAAAGGTCAGATAAAAAATTTTCTTATGATACAGAATAAGAGGAAAAACACAACATATTTCTAAAATGAGAGAATCATAATTTATCGCATAAATATGGGATACATTTTAAATTTTTCGTTTTCAACTGCAAAACTTCAGTTATTTGAGATGAATTTTCAACTCAAAGTTATTCAATGCTGAAATAACATATTCAACTTTCAATAAGCTATCATAATAATTGTAAGAATATAATTCATTTTGCAACTTATCTGCAAAATCATATTATTTTTGTTGACATATGATGTGTATTGATATAGTATGATGTTACATTTTGCACATTTTACGCAAAATCTGCATAACTCATGCAATGGAGGCAATCCACATGTTACTGGAATTTAAAACAAAAAACTATAAGTCATTCAAAGATGAACTCGTATTTTCTATGACTCCTGCTCCTAAACAAAAAGGACTGGATTACAGTGTAATTCAGGAAAAGATTGGCAAGAATACATATAAAGGTTTAAGTTCCGCAGTTATATACGGCCCTAACGCATCGGGAAAGACTAATATAATCGGAGCAATGGACACATTCAGATCCATTATTCTAAGGGGGAACATAAGAAACGATAGGGA
This sequence comes from Clostridiaceae bacterium, assembly GCA_012513545.1. The sequence goes on along the minus strand of JAAZCB010000714.1, from coordinate 730 downwards.
TCTTATAAACCCTAATATTGCTTCAGCCCGTCTTGAACTTATCCCTAATAATCTCTCAAAGGATTGCGAACCTGTGTCTTTCTCGATTAAGTTCACTGAAATGAATATGCTTATCGAATACAGTCTTATTGCTGTTCTTGGTAATTTTCTTGATGAAGATTACCCAAGAAAGATAATATCAGAAACGCTTTCTGTTAATGAACAAATGATTTTTGACCGTAATGGCAATCTTGAAATAGGATCTCTTGATTGCATAAAAGACTACCTTGTTAACGAATTCGATAAAAATAAGAAATATCTTACAATGGTTGCAAAAAACAATCTGATTGATGATGAATTATTCTTGCAGCAGGGATTTAAAAGCATGTTCAGTTCCAGACTTTCTGGAATAATAACTGAATGGCTGACGAACAAATTTCTTACTGTTATAAGTGCAAATGCGCTTCGGCTTGCTATCATGGTAAAAAACATGAAAAAGGATTCTGTTTATATTAACAGTATAATAAACAATGCAGCAAAACATTTCGGAATAAATTCAAATGCTTTGGGATATCTCGTGAAGAATGATAATAATGAAACAACACTATGCTCGGTTTTTGATAGCGAAGGAAAAAAGTTAAACATGCCTGCGGAACATTTCGAATCACTAGGTACAATCCGATTAGTCAATTTATTCCCATTAATATTAGAAACTCTTCTTAACGGTAACATATTGGCAATTGATGAATTT
>JAAZCB010000713.1 GCA_012513545.1 Clostridiaceae bacterium | reverse complement strand
GGTTTTGATATTGAATGCCTTATAAGGTGGTTATCCATAGTATCATAGTATATGTTGCTGATTGTATAAAAGGGATGTGTCTTATTATATTCATCAAGCTCCATATACTCAGCAAGTATGTTTTGAATCCTTTCGTACGTTTCACTATCCATTAAAAACTTCTTTTCATATCTGTTAAAAACCTCTATTGCCAAAGTTTCACCCCCTTTCAGTAAAGCTTGTGGGTATCGGATTCCTGTTGAATATGTTCTTTCTGATTAATAGGAATCCAGTCCATAACTTTTTTGAATTAAATATCTTAAAGTTCATTTGAATAATAAAACACAACAAACTTTAATTTCTTCTAAAAATAACATGCTTCCAAATACGAAAGGCACTATATACATTATATATTTTTTATTACTGCAAAGAAAACATTTATTTTTTTTGGATTAATAACAGATTAGTATATGCATGAAGTTACAACTGCGGCGACAATTACAATTAAAAAAGTATCCTGTTATTGTATTGAGTTTTCATTACTATGTATATAAGCTGTTATTCTGAAAAGTATTTATTACTATTTTCATAATTATACATAGACATATATTTGTCAAGGTCTAATTCAATCTTAATAATTCAAAATAATGATGGTTTTGTAAAAACCATTAATCAGATAAAACAATAATTCGCTACTTAGAACTTGAACATTGATATCACTAACTTTAGGAGGAAACAACACAATTAAATTCAAGCGGTTGTTTCCTCCCTAATATAATCATGATTTATCTTTGCCTTTTACCAAAGTCGGTACAAAATTCTATTAAATTTCTAATATCCCTGAATTATAACACCTTTAATTGACAGATCCTTTAATAATGTTGACTACACCACCACTTACGATGTAATCCAGCTCAGCATGAACAGCATCATCCTCAGCCGTAATCGTAACGGTTCCGCCGCTTATTTCAACCACTTCATCCGAGTCAATTCCATCTGAGCCAGCTGTTATGTTTATATCTCCACCACTGATTTTAATTTTGTTATTTGCATTAATGCCATCAGTTACAGCTGTTATTGTTATTTTTCCGTTTTCAATCTTTATATCGTCATCACATGAAATACCATGTTTATAGTTCCCTGTAATATTCAATGTGCCCTTACCTTTTATTTCGATATCATCATTGCTGAATAAAGCACCTTTTGCCTCGGTATCACTGTAAGTACTGCCATCTGTAAGGCTATTGACTGTTCCTTCTGTTATTGTAATAAATGCTTTATCCACATCTGCAAAATAAATGGCTGGACCGCTTGAATTTGTTATACTTGCGCCACTAAGTCTTAATTTAACCTTTTCCTTTGTATTAACATATATCATACCATCATTTAAAGTCCCCGTAACTTCATGGTCTCCACCGGCAGTGATATTAACGGTGTTTCCCTGTACGGATATGCCCTTTCCGGTAAAAGTAATCGTACTGTCTAAATTGATAGTACCAAGGTTTTCTTTCCATGCATCTTCAGGATTTGTTTCAGGTGTAGGTGATGGTTCATAAGAAGGTACTGCTGTTTCAGCCGGAAACACAGTTATAATTTCCAGAAGAAATCTTTTATAAGTAGCATAATCAGTAGAATTGACCTTACCGTCACCTGTAACATCAGCAATTGAAAGGTCGCTGACAGGAGTAATATCCAATATATGTCTGTTTAACAGAACATAATCAGTTGAATTGCGTTTTCCGTCGTTGTTTAAATCACCGCACAGTGTAGCAGCACTTGCCAAAATAACATTGTAGATGAAAGTAAGCACCAGAAGCACGACCATAATACCTTTTTTGTTCATTACAAAATACCTCCCCATTTTCATACGTAATTTATCTTGATATTAATTTCAATACCATTAATCCATTCGATAAGAACACTAATTTTAAGAGGGTTAAAATCAATAATTTTATTTTTTTTAATCGGATAGACAAAAAACAAATACCCTGCATAAAGATTAATCGATTCAAAAAAAAAGCTTCGGGACATCAAATCC
>JAAZCB010000712.1 GCA_012513545.1 Clostridiaceae bacterium | reverse complement strand
TGTTCAGCCTGAGTGATTTGAGGGATATAAAAGAGGAGGGCGTTACTTTTAAATCCCATATAGACGGCTCACGCCATTTCATCACACCTGAGGTTGCAACAAGAATTCAGAATGATCTTGGAGCCGATATAATCATGGCTTTTGATGAATGTATACCGTATCCGGCAGAATATGATTATGCAAAAAAGTCAGTTGAAATGACTACAAGGTGGGCACAAAGATGCAAACAAGCCCACATGAAGCCCGATGAACAGGCACTTTTTGGAATTGTGCAGGGAGGCATGTATAGGGATTTAAGGGAGCAAAGTGCTAATGAGCTCTTAGAGCTTGATTTTCCGGGATATGCTATTGGGGGCTTGAGCGTAGGAGAACCGGCGGAAGATATGTATGCAATGCTAGAGTGTACAGTGCCTTTGTTGCCTTCGGATAAACCGAGGTATTTAATGGGTGTCGGAAGTCCCGACTATCTTATTGAAGGCTCAATAAGAGGAATAGATATGTTTGATTGCGTTCTTCCCACGCGTATAGGCAGAAATGGAACGACCATAACCAGCAGCGGTAAAATAATAATCAGGGATGCTGCATATGCCAGGGATTATACGAGTCTTGACCCTGAGTGCGATTGTTATACATGCAGGAATTTTACCAGGGCTTATATCAGACATCTTATTAAGGCTGGGGAAGTTCTTGGAATAAGACTGACAGCCTGGCATAATCTGAGGTTCTTAATAAATCTTATGAAGAATGTCAGACAGGCAATAATGGAAGATCGGCTTGGGGATTTCAGAAATGAGTTTTTTGCAAAATTCGGCTATATGCAAAAAGCTAAATAAGAAATAAAAGTGTTGATATACAGCAAATAATAATTAACAGGAGGTAGATGGGGGAATGGATCCAAATTTGTTTTCGTCATTGATGTTTTTTGTAGTATTCATGGGTATTTTTTATTTAATGATTTTCAGACCTCAGAAAAAGAGGGAGAAAAAGGAAAGAGATATGAGGGATGCCTTGAAAGAGGGAGACAACATAATTACAGTTGGGGGAATTATTGCCAAAGTAATTAATATCAAGGATGATGAAATTACAGTTGAATCAGGTGTTGACAGGACAAAAATAAAGGTTTTAAGGTCAGCAATACGTACAGTAGAAGAAGCGAAGGAAGATTAAAAAAGACACTGAAAACGGAAATAAGGTGACATGAAGTAGTCACCTTATTTCTCTATATGAGTTTAAATATTCACTATATGAGATCATCGACATTATTCTTGTCAACTACGTCTGTTCTTGTCCATACTACTTGGCTTTCCGGTTTTTGATCTGCCACCAGATAGTTGTATATATAAATGATCGGGTCATGCCCCTGACCAAAAGGGTCTTGTCCAATGGCTGCATATATTATCTCATCTTTTATATATTGGAAAATTTCCTTATTGAAATCAAAACAAACAATTTTTACTTTTCCGACAAGGTTAAGTTCTATTACAGCTTTTGCAGCGCCGCTTATTCCGCCGCCCATGGTAAAAAGACCATCAATATTTTTGTTATTAGTTAACACTTTCATGGCGGCATTGTAAACCACTTCATCATTGTCGCTGGCCTCAACTTCTGCAACCAGTTTTATTTTCTTTTTACTATTTAAGCGTTCCTTTATTATTTCTGTACGTGTCTTATAAACTGATAGACCAAGACTGCCTCTTAGAATTGCTACATTACCTGTTCCGTTAAGTGCTTTAATCATGAAATCAGCAGCTAAAGAAGCTGCTTCATTTATATTTGGACCGAAATAAGCGGTCTTTTTGGATGGAATAGATAAATCACAATTAAAAATCATAACTGGTATATTTTTTTGAGAGGCAATTTCAATAAGAGGAACAATACCTTCATTGAAACCGGGTACAACTATTCCGTCACAACCTTTATTCAAATATTCGGTGAAACTGTTAATAATTTTGTCTGCTGTATGTTCGGTAAACCCTACATATTCAACGTCTGCATTTTTCAGGGCTAATTCCTTTTTTGCGTACATTACACCTTGCCTCACTCCAACCCAGAATTCATGATCCAAAGGGCTTAGAAAAGCAATTTTGAGCTTCTTCGGACTTACTTTATCAACAGGAACAACAGAAGTTCTGAAACGTCTTACAAGCTTTTCAATTCCAAATAGCATATCCTTTAAAGAATAAATATTATTATTGAGTAATTCTGTTCCAGCAAGCTCTTCCTGTGTTACAGCTGCTACTTCCTGGGTTTCTGATGAAATCTTGTTGGCGGCATTAAACAGATACTGTCCCTTTTCCCTGACTTCGTGTGTAATGTTTGATATAATGCCTGATTCCGAATATACCTTATTTATATCTGAACTTAATATGTCTGCATTATTCTTAATTGAGTAAAAGGATTCCTTGATCTGGGAAAAGGATTCCTTGCTGAGGTCATAATTTTCAATACAGCTCGTTATACTTTTTTTAACGTTATTACTGCTATTTGTTACATTGCTTAGAAGCGTATTGATTTTTGTAATACTTTTCCTTGTTTCATCGGAAAGCTTATTCATTTCGGAAGCTACAACTGAGAATCCCTTGCCGCTTTCTCCTGCTCTTGCAGATTCAATTGATGCATTAAAGGCAAGCATTTTTAACTGGTCTGTTATTTTTATTATCAGTGAACCTAATTGATATATTTCATTTAATTCAAGATTCAAATTGTCAATAAAACCGGAGGTACTGCTTAGATTATTTGTGATTACATTCATTTGCCTATTATATTCATCCAGGTTTTCATTACCGTCATGTGTGGAATTTACAACTGATATAACAAAATTTTCTATGCTTGCCAGACTTGCTTCAATTGAGTTTACTCTTTCATCCACATTATAGATACTGTCTAGGGTATCTTTTACACTACTTAACTGTTCCTGTGCCATTTCGGCTACATTTCCCATGCTGCCTGCAATTTGCTCGTTGGCTTTAAGGCTGTTGTCAATACTTTT
>JAAZCB010000711.1 GCA_012513545.1 Clostridiaceae bacterium | reverse complement strand
TTCATTTTATTTCTTTACAGGAATGCTCTACTATTAATTTACATCATATGAATCATTTTTTGTAGATGACTAAAGTCATAAAATTGAAATATTAACATGACTTGAGTCATAATCAATTTAAATCATCATACATTGAACCTTTGACTGTTATTTCAATTTGATTCAGGCCATTTTCATATACTTTCCGTCAGTCATGTGTGCATTGATATAAACACTCCTGTTGTCAGGGTTTATCTTTATTGTGACTGTTGTCTTTTCAGTTATCCTGTACATATGCTGGCCGAGGCTCAATGTTTGCAGATACTCCGCTTTGAAGTCAATTGAGTTATTATACATTATATATTGACTGCTTGAAATGTGTATATAAAGAGACAGACAAGAATATATTTTAATGCTGCCAGAGATGGAGCTAATGACGTTCTACTGTCCTAAGTGTGGCAGCTTAACTCCTTTTAACCAATGGAAGAAGCGTAGTTCATGGTCCAGTGACTCTATGATATCGCGTTTGCCGCAGATACTAAGCATACTCGCAAGGCTGATACACAGGAATATTTACACTCTCATTTTTACATCTTCTATTCACCATTGTAATAATACCAATTATCTATTATTTTTTCATATTCTCTAATTTTTTTTAGAACCGGCTCTTCGTCCGATTTTGAATAAATAATCGCTTGATACCATTGAAACCCCATGTTTTATAGAAGAATATATATTTTTCGTCTTCAGATATTCCTACAAATCCATACCTATACAGCAAAGTTTCTACTTCATCACGCACTTCATCACTTATTACGAAAGGTTTTCTACCATCTTTTGTAACCATTTCAGTCATTGTACTAAGATCTTTTCCCCTTCTTGTATCAATGTCTATTAGTTCATTACTACTATCAAGATATGTTGCAATTTTACTAAATAAGTTTGAATTATTGTTGAAAAAATCTATTAACCTCTCCTTATTTGGTTTATCAGGCAATTGGGGAAACATACTAATAATAAATGCTCCAATACCAAATATAAAAATAAATATTACTACAATTATCAATTTCTTTTTCATACATGAAAACATTCCTTTCACATTGTTTCAGTTATAAACCGGAATAAAATCCTTTTCATGTAACTTATTTCCATCCATTTCTGCCTTAAGGTTCCCGGCAAAGTCATGGAATGAGACAAGAGAACCGTCAGATTGTTCACTTGTCTGTGCTAAAACATTCCCCTTTTGTACAGAATAAAACTTACTACAAGGGTTACTAAAATTGAAATTGAGAAAATGTACATAAAAGCAAAGTTGTTAGCCTGGAACGGCAAGGGTACATTCATTCCAAAAAAGCTTGCTATCATAGTTGGTATAGCCATAACAATGGTTACCGAGGTCAGAAATTTCATTACAACATTCAGATTGTTTGAAATAACCGATGCGAAAGCATCCATCATTCCACTTAGAATGGAGCTGTATATATTGGCCATTTCTATAGCCTGCTTGTTTTCAATTATTACATCTTCCAGAAGGTCCTGATCCTCCTCATAAAGCCTAATATACTTTCCCCTAAGGAGCTTTTCCATTACTACCTCGTTTGATTTTAAGGATGTAGTAAAAAACACAAGGCTTTTCTCAAGCTCCAAAAGCTTGATAAGCTCCCTGTTACGCATTGATTTATGAAGAGACTTTTCAGCATCATCGGTTTTTTTGTCAATATGTCTCAGGTATTTCAAAAAGTCCTTTGC
>JAAZCB010000710.1 GCA_012513545.1 Clostridiaceae bacterium | reverse complement strand
TTATTAATTGGCGGTGTGAATCACTGTTAAATGCTATGTACATCATGTTTATTAACAACATTGCCGAAGGAGTGCAACTTAAAAGCTGTATTCATTGCGGCAAATACTTTCGCGTTGGTAGGCCTGAGATGAAGTACTGCGGTATGTCGTGCCAAAATAAAGCCAAAATGAAAAGATACAATGACCAAATTAAAACTGTTCAGGAAATGAATAAAGACGGATTGACTCCAGCACAGATTGCTAAAGAAACAGGCAAGTCTTTGGAACAGATAGAAAAATGGCTCGCAATGGGCAAAGAATAATTGACTTTAAGCCGAAAGAGGTGATGATAAATGTAACATTTTGAAATGATTTATATTATTAATGAGAGGAGAAAATCTATGGCCCGAAAAAAAAGTAAAAGATCTAATGGTGAAGGTTCCGTATCGAAAAGGAAAGATGGCCGATGGGAAGTTGAAGTTCCAATTGGTATCGATCCTGAAACAGGCAAAAGAAAGCGATATCGTAATTATGCAAAGTCATCGAAAGAGGCAAATGCATTGAGATTAAAAGTGCTGCAAGAAATACAGCAGGGTATATTTGTTGATAGTGAAAATATAACTGTTGGTGAATGGTTAGATATATGGATGCAGACTTATGTCAAAGCGAAAGTAACATCCAATACTTACGATAACTATTCAATGATCATCAACCGTCATATTAAACCAGGTATTGGAGATGTACTTTTAAGAAACTTAACTACAATAACAGTTCAGAAACTATACAACGATAGAATGAATGCTGGAAGAGTTGATGGAAAGGGAGGATTATCTGTCAGAAGTGTTGAGAAGATCCACACGGTGCTCCATAAGGCTCTAAGCCAAGCAGTAACAGAGAACAGGGTGCATAAGAATGTGAGTGAAGGAACAGAATTACGTGCAAAAAAACGGAAAGAGATCAGGGTTTTATCTGATGAGGAACGTATCAGGTTTGAAAAAGTATTGGAAGGAGACAGACTGGGGGTCGCTTTGCTGTTGGCCTTATATTCTGGATTAAGAAGAGGAGAATTGCTCGCGCTAACTTGGAATGATATCGATATAGAAAACGAAACTATACGAGTAAACAAATCGTTAATACGGGTGGTGGTTAACGATGAAAGCGCAAGATCCAAACTAACCATCCAAGAACCAAAAACAGAAAAAAGTAATCGTATAATACCTATTTCAACTGGCATAATGAAAGAAATTAAAAGATTTAAAATCATTCAAAACGAAGAGAAGCTAAAAGTAGGAAGTAGCTATGAAGATAATAATCTTGTTTTTTGTACTGAGCTGGGAAAACCGTTTGAACCGAGGAATTTAAATAGAAAATTCTATAGACTTATTAAAAAAGCTGATATTAAGAATTTCAATCTTCATGGACTGCGGCATACTTATGCAACCATGTTGCTGGAACAGGACATTCACCCAAAGGTTGTTCAAGAAGCGTTGGGGCATACCAAGATAAGCACTACTTTGGATATTTATTCGCACGTATCTCCTGA
>JAAZCB010000069.1 GCA_012513545.1 Clostridiaceae bacterium | reverse complement strand
GCAATTGACCCTGTGAGACATGGGAGGGTAGCCACTGGAGATTATGTAGAATCCCAATAGGCCATAATAAAAAAATGTGTAAGGCTTAAGAAGATTCAACATAAGCATCCATAAAAACACTTTAATGGTAAGCGTAAAATACAACCCGTCTACAACTACTGCTCCTTTTGCTGTATAATTTTATCATTAAGTCTGCAGGATTCAGGTAAATCACTCGACCAAGGCATTATTGAATCCAGCACATTTTGATCTTTGACATCTACATTAGGAAGCGTTTCCAGCAAATAAGTCATGTATTCAAAAGGCTTAAGATTATTTGCTTTGGAAGTCTCAATAATACTATAAATCATTGCACTTGATGTAGCTCCGCTTGGAGTGTTACAAAACAGAAAGTTTTTGCGTGAAATAACAAAACCTTTTATACTCCGTTCCGAAATGTTATTATCGCAATAAAGCCTTCCATCAAGTAAGTAATTACTAAGCTTATCCCATTGGTTCAAGCAATAAGTAATGGCTTTACCGGTGGCACTCTTAGGTGTAATCCGAGGTCTTTGGTACTTAAGCCATTTATAAAACTCATCTAGTATAGGCTTGCTTTTTTCTAGTCTTCCTTTATATCTTTCTTCTGAGCTTGAAGCTTCAAATTTATGCTCAATACTATAAAGTCTGTTACAAAAGTGCAGTCCTTCTTTTGCAACGCACGGTTTATCTCTAACCTCTTTTGGCAATGACTTTAAAGCCTCGTCCCACTTTCTTCGGACATGGGCAAGACACGCTACATTAATTATATCCTGTAGACCTTCATATGACTGATAACCATCAGTACAAAGGTAACCTTTAAAACCCTGCAAAAATTTTTGAGGGTGCTTTCGGGCACGTGTTGTTTGGTATTCAAGTAGTACTATTGCAGGTCCATCCCTGCCTGTTCGGTAAAGCCACATATATGACTCTGAATTTGCAACTCTTCCAGGTTCATGCAAAACTTGCACCCCTGTTTCGTCAGCATGGATTATGTCACGTTGTAATAGAAGCTGGTGCATTCGTTCATATATTATCGACAGCCATCTGGTTGAAGCTAATATCAGCCAGTTTGCCATGGTTTGTCGGGATATTTCTATATCAATCTGCTTCCAGTATGTTTCTTGCCTGTATAGTGTTACTCCAAACAAATACTTTTGAATCATTACATAAGCTATAGTAGCTGCTGAAGCTATGCTGCCTGGAAGTGTACGCTTTGGCATCGGAGCTGTTATTATAGGAGTCGTCACTTCATTTTTTTCACAATCACCGCAGGCATATACAGAACGCCTGTGTTCAATTACCTTAACTTTAGGAGGAATTATTTCAATTTCTCTTGTGATCTCTACACTCATTTCGTGAAGATCTCCGCCACAAGCATCGCAAACCTGATCTTCTTCAGGTAGCTTGTGCTCAACAACTTCTACCGGAAGGTCTTTCAGCATTTCTTCCCTGTGTCCTTTTTGTTTTTTCTTTCGCTTATATGTAATTTCTTCAACTGTAGGTTCAGGAACATTGGGGGTGACAGCATCCAAAATCTCAGCTTCATTGAAAAGGGTTTGCTGGCCTGGTATAGTTTTTTCACTTGAACGTCCATAGCGTTTGTGTTGTTCAAGACGGAATTTCTCCTCAAACCAATAAAGCTTAGCTAAAAGCTCCGCTTTCTCGTTTTCCAGAAGCGTTATCTTATCTTGTAATTCAGAATTTTGTTTTTGAAGTTGTTCGGCTGAAACCGCTTGATTTATAGTGTTTTCCATGTGTTTATTATATCAAATTTTTATCAAAAAAGCCATAGAAAAACAAAATATTTTTTGATTAATTTCCTTCATATTACTGCCTTTGAGGCTACTTTTCTGTGTGCTTGTTTCTGCTCAATCGAAAGTCCGGTTAATAACCAATAAAGTTCTCTGCTTCCAACCTCAATTGTATCCTTAGAGTTATCTGAAGGCCATTTAAACCTTCCCTTTTCAAGCCGGCGGAAGTAGAGCCAAAATCCGCTATGATCCCAATGTAATATTTTTATCATTGTCCTGCTTTTATTGCAAAATACAAAAAGATTCGTTGAAAATGGATCAAGTGAAAAACATTGCTGAACTATTGC
>JAAZCB010000709.1 GCA_012513545.1 Clostridiaceae bacterium | reverse complement strand
AATTTTGACGTAAATGCGTTTTTCGATCGTAAAGAAGCACGCAAATATGACAGGTATGCTCAATATGCGCTGGTAAGTGCAGATGAAGCAGTAAAAGATGCTGGATTTGATTTAGAGAAAGTTGACCTGGATCGCATAGGTGTGGTCTGGGGTAGTGGTATTGGAGGGCTGGAGACACTTCTTCAAGAGGTTTCCGAATACGTAAAAGGCGATTGTAATCCCCGATTTAATCCCTTCTTTATCCCTAAAATGATTTCTGATATCGCTGCAGGGCATATTTCAATTCGTTATGGGTTTAGAGGGCCAAATTTCACTACAACTTCTGCATGTGCATCCAGTACAAACGCTTTGGTTGATGCTTATAACCTTATCAGGTTAGGCAAAGCTGATGCTTTTGTTACAGGTGGCTCTGAAGCTGCTGTAGGAGATTTGGGTATTGGAGGGTTCAATGCCATGCATGCAATATCTACAAGAAATGATGACCCTAAAACTGCATCCCGTCCATTTGACAAAGACCGTGATGGTTTTGTACTTGGTGAAGGTAGTGGAGCATTAATTTTTGAAGAACTTGAACATGCGCTTGCAAGAGGCGCAAAAATATATTGTGAAGTTGCCGGTGGCGGCCTTTCAGCAGATGCTTATCACATGACAAGCCCTCATCCTGATGGATTGGGTGCAAGAAATGTGATGAAGTATGCCCTGGAGGATGCTGGTATGAAACCAGAGGATATTGACCATATCAATACCCACGGTACTTCAACTCCATTGGGTGATATCGCTGAACCACAAGCAATCATTTCACTCTTTGGGGAACATGCTTATAAAATCAATATCAACTCAACCAAATCAATGACCGGACATCTTTTGGGTGCAACTGGTGCAATTGAAGCAATAGCAACACTTCTTGCTGTGGTAAATGATATTGTTCCTCCAACTATCAACCATTTCACTGATGATCCTGAAATTGACAATAAACTCAATTTCACATTCAATAAAGCGCAAAAACGTGTAGTTAATGCTGCTTTAAGCAATACATTCGGCTTCGGTGGCCATAATGGTTGTGTAGTCTTTAAAAAATTTGTTCAATAGATTTTGTATCAGCAGTTGATTGGATTAATTCGCAGGAACAGATTAAGTTCTGATGAACGTGAACTCTTTGATGCCATAAAGAATATCTTTGGTTTTTCACCACGAAATATCTCTTTATACCGTCTTGCTTTTAGGCATAAATCAGCTGCATTGAAAACGCAATCCGGACACAGACACAGCAATGAACGCCTTGAATATCTTGGTGATGCTGTGTTTGGTTCCGTGGTTGCTGATTTTCTTTTTAAAAAATTCCCTTTTAAGGAAGAAGGTTTTCTTACAGAAATCCGTTCGCGTATTGTCAGCCGTTCCAATTTAAATTCATTGGCTCGTAAGCTTGGCTTTGACCGCTTTCTTATTACCTCACGCGAAAATATTACTCCTTCCACTTCTATATTCGGAGATGCTTTTGAGGCTTTTGTGGGTGCTTTGTATCTTGATAAAGGCTATAATTTTACCCGAAAAATTATTATTAAACGCATCATCAATTGCCATCTTGATATTGATATGCTCGTTTTAAAGGAAACAAACTTTAAGAGCAAGCTTATCGAATGGGCGCAAAAGGAAAGAAAACATGTCGAATTTCAGGTGGTTGATGAGATTCTTAACGGGAAAAGCCTGAAGGTTTATTCTGTTAAAGTTTTAATTAATAACGAGTGTTTTGGTGAAGGGAAGGATTTCTCTATCAAACGTGCTGAACAAAATGCTGCTGAGGTGGCCTGTTCAAAAATTGATGAACTTATGCTTATAGAGCACGGTCAATAAAGCCAGGATTATACTTTATTGTTTATGCAATTCCCTCCTTTTTATTAAATAAATATCTTTTTTTAGACTTAATTTGTATTTATTCCTTATTAACTTTGAAGTCAGCTAGTCAATAAAGTATGGCCAGAAAAAAGCAACGGCTTCAGGTTGAACAGGAATATGATTTTTCGTTGATTGGAATCTTTTCCCCGATCAGCGATTATCGTTTATCCTGGTGTTTAAACCAGTCGCTGGGCTTTAAGCTCAGGAGATCTGATGATATTTTGCATTTTAACGAAGTTTCCTTAATTAAGGTTCCTTATGCGGTTTTTGATTTTTTTTATCCTGAATGGGACCGGCATTTTTTTCTTATACCCAACCGTAAAGCTGGAAATATTATTTTAAGGTCTCCCCGGAATCTTGACTATATGCTTGTTACCCATCCGGCTTGTGATAGCGACACGCTATCTGGCTTAATTAACAAAATAAGGAATATTGAACTAATCCATGCTTCTTATCATCTCGACACCTCAAAAATAAAAAATATTGATGTT
>JAAZCB010000708.1 GCA_012513545.1 Clostridiaceae bacterium | reverse complement strand
TCATCCCCTAAAACCTCTCCTGATTATTTTATGAGTTGCATTACAACTCTATATCTTCAAGCATATCAGATATATCCTCAAGCTCCTCAATTGACAGATCGTTGCTCTTAAAATCGCTTGGAGTCAGCTCTGTATTGCCTTTATCCTTACAATGCTCAATAATTTCAACAAGATGCTTCATATAGTTTTGTGCAAGAGTATTCACAGTACTTTCCCTGTATTGTTTGCAGTTGTAATCTATCGTCAGACTGAACACTCCATCCATAATAACCCCGGTAAATACAAGTGTAAATAATCTATCAGAGGTTTCACCTACCGGATTTCCATAGCCGATATCCGACATCCTGAAAAGTCCATCCTCTGTTCCGGTTTCAAACTGGCCGAAATAGTTGAAGCATATTTCAGGTTCAAGCTTGAATTCCAAACCCTTCTTCCTTTCCTCCGAGGTCATATACTTCAATATGTTATAGCCAGCCCCCTTATTGGGAACATGCCTTATTGTTTCTTTTATATTCTTTATTGTAAAGGATTCATCTTCTCCTTTTTCAATATCAAAAACAACAGGATAGATTGAAGTAAACCACCCGACGGTCCTTGAAATATCCAGATCCTCAATTAACTGCTCCCTGCCATGACCTTCAAAGGCTATGGCAACACGGTTGTTTTCAGTCCATTCGTTTATTGTTTTTACAAGTGCGGCAAGAAGTAAATCGTTTATTTCTGTATTATAAGCACTTGAAACTTCAGTCAGGAGCTTTCCGGTGTTCTCACTGTCAAGACTTGCCACTACTTCGGAACTGTCTTTGTTGTAGTTGCTGTCGTTCTCCCAATCCCTCGGAAGTTTCCTCACCTGCTGATTATCTATTGACTTCCAGTATTCCAGTTCCTTTAGTAACTCGTCCGAATCTGCGTACACGGAAATTTTTTCACTCCATTCCCTGTATGGGTCGGTTTTATCCTCAAAAACTATTTCCTTACCTTCGAGCAATCTCAAATACCCCTCTTCAAGGTCTTCCATAATTATTCTCAAAGATATTCCGTCAACGACAAGGTGATGTACTGTAAAAAACAGATAGTCGCCCTTACCGGTTTTAAATATTGCAAGTGTGAGAAGCGGTCCCCTTTCAATATCCAGCTTCTTCTGAAGCCTTTGGGTTTCTATCTCAATAGCCTGCTCAATATCAGCAGCCTCACTTATATCAATAGTCTCCAGTTCATAAAGTATGCCTTCCATACCTCTGACAAACTGTATTATCTTTCCTTCCTCTTCCTTGTAAACAGCTCTGAGCTGGTCATGATGCTCCATAAGCTTGTATATTACCCTGTCAAGCAATGCTGTTTCGAAGCCCACTTCACGGAAGAGAAGCTCAGACATGTTGAAATGGTTTCTCTCATTGGAATTATTATTAAAGAACCATCTCTGTATTGGTGATAGTGGCACTTCTCCCTGAATAGCTCCCTGATACGATTTCTTCACTGACTGCTTGACCAAACCGCTCAGTTCTTTTATATCCATAGCCTTGAACAGATCTTTGATCTCCGCCTTAATTCCGAATTTTCTAAGTCTTGTCGAAATCTGTATTGCTTTTATGGAATCTCCGCCAAGCAAGAATAAATTGTCCCTTATTCCTATCTTTTTGACTCCAAGAACATCTTTGAAAACTTCAATAATTATTTCCTGGATTCTGTTTTCAGGTGCCTCATACTCTGCCCCAACATCAATAATATCATCTATTCCCGGAAGTGCTTTTCTGTCTGCCTTACCGCTCGAATTAAGAGGAATGCTATCCATTCCGACAAAATAGGAAGGTACCATATAGTAAGGAAGTTCCTTTAAAAGCTTAGTCCTAATATCCTGAATATCTATTTCCTTATCGGATACAATATAGGCTGCAAGTACCCTGTCTCCATCCTTTTGCCTATCTGCTACAACCGCCTGGGTTATTCCATCCAATTTCATCAGGCTGGCTTCTATTTCTCCCAACTCTATCCTGAACCCGCGTATCTTTACCTGGAAATCAAGCCTGCCCATATACTCTATATTTCCGTCGCTGCTCCATCTCGCAAGGTCACCCGTCCTGTACATTTTACCGTCCGGTATAAATGGGTTGTCTACAAATTTCTCAGCGGTTAATTCAGGGTTGTTGAGATATCCTCTTGCAAGGCCTGTTCCGGAAAGGCAAAGCTCGCCGCGTATTCCCAAAGGTGCAAGCCTTCCCTTTTTGTCAACAATATAAGCTTCTATATTCTGCATGGGCTTACCTATGGAAACATTCGTCTCACCATTATAGTTTTTCAGGGAATAACATGTTGCATATATGGTTGATTCTGTCGGACCATATATGTTCTCGAGCCTTACCTCAGGACACAGGCTGTGGAATTTTTCAATTGATGCAGGCTGTACTGCTTCTCCCGCCAGGAATATATACTTAAGACCCGATAATGCCTCAAGCTCTTTTTTATCAAGTATACTTACAAACACATTAAACATCGAAGGAACGAAATTAATGTGAGTAATTCTGTATTTTCCAATAGCCTCAACAATACTCAAAGGGTCCTTTTCATCTCCCGGTTTCAGTATTGCAAGCCTTCCCCCGTCTAAGAACCATCCGAACAACTCTGCAACAGACACATCAAATATGTAGGTTGTTTTCAGCAGGTAGATGTCGTCTGCTCCTACCGGATATTTCTCTTGCAAACAATCCAATATATTAACGGCAGAGGCATGTTCTATCATAACCCCCTTAGGTTTGCCTGTTGAGCCCGAGGTATAAATAATATAAGCAAGATCGGAAGGGCTCGACCTTCCTTCAATATTCCCTCCGGCTCCGCTGTAAAGCTCGCCGTCTTCAAGAGAAATTGTCTCAACCCCTTCAAAATAAGTGCCTTTGAATTTATCCTGAGTCAAAAGGATAAATGCCTTTGAATCATAAAGCATATATCCTGTCCTCTCTTTAGGAGTTTCAGGAGTTATTGGCAGATATGCACCTCCTGCCTTTAAAATACCCAGTATTCCAATCAGCATTTCAAATGAACGCTCTACCATAATACCAACTATGGTACCAGCTTCCACACCTTTTTGAACAAGCACTTGCGCAAGCTGATCAGACTTCACTTTAAGCTCATTATACGTCATAGTTCTGTCTTCAAATTGAAGTGCAATGCTTTCTGGAGTTTTCTCCGCCTGTTTTTCAAAGAGGGTGTAAAGTGTCTCTTTATCAGGGTATACTGCCTTAGTATCGTTAAAAACAGTCAGTATTCTGTTTCTTTCCTCCAATTGCAGCATATTTATTTCCTGAAGCTCTATGGAGGGATTCTTCGTCAATTCATCCAGAAGCTTTATAAAATGCCCTGCCATATTTTCAATGGTTTCCTTTTTGAAAAGCTGTGAACTGAACTCAAGATCAAATCTAATCCCGTCCTCATCTTCGGAAGCGTAGAGTGAAATATCAAACTTTGATATTCCCATATCATTATCCAGAGGTTTTACTTCAAGTTCTTCAAATTCGGCTTTTTCCTCTCCAATATTTACCAAAGAGAACATTGTGTCAAACAGAGGATTTCTGCTTAAGTCCCTTGGAATATTAAGCCTTTCAACAAGCTCCTCCAACTGGTAGTCCTGATTTTCAAAGGCCTCAAGGGTGTTGTCCCTTACCTCCTCAAGGAATTCCATGAAGGTCCTGCTCTCTTTAGGATAATTCCTCAAAGCCAAAGTATTTACAAACATTCCTATGACATCCTGGATATCACTGTGTCGTCTGCCCGCTACAGGCGTGCCCACTATCAGGTCTTCCTGTCCGGTGTATTTTGAAAGCAGCACATTATATGCAGCAAGTATTACCATGAAAAGCGTACTTCCCGTCTGGGCTGCAAGGTTTTTGAGTTTTTTTGCAGTTTCCCTGTCACAGCTAAACTCGACATTATTCCCGTCAAAGCTCATGGCAACCGGCCTCTGAAAGTCCGTTGGCAAATCGAGCACAGGCAGGCTTCCGCTCATGGTTTTAAGCCAGTACGCCTCCTGCTTTGCCATCCTCCCGGATATTACAAGCTCCTTCTGCCATAGGGCAAAATCCTTGTAGTTTGCTCCAATCGGCTGAAGTTCCTTTCCTTCGTAAATACTTATCAATTCATTTATCATTATTCCCATAGAGGTTCCGTCGGAAATTATATGGTGCATATCAAGCAAAAGTGCATGCCTTGTTTCTGAAAACCTTAAAACTTCAACCCTTAACAAAGGTGCCTGGCCAAGGTCAAAAGGACGGATAAAACCGTCTATAAGCTCAGCAAGCTC
>JAAZCB010000068.1 GCA_012513545.1 Clostridiaceae bacterium | reverse complement strand
GAATTCTTGCGTTTGTTGCAGGCTGTTTAATGTTAATGTCTGTTTTTATGAGTACTCCAATACAGGTATCTGCTCAAGCAACCGGAGTGCCTGGAAAACCATCATTAACAGTATTGGATAATTACGGGATGATAACCCCCAAAATGTGGGTATTATCCGGTAGCAATAATGCTACCAAATGGAGGCTATATGAGAATAACAAGCTCATACAATGCGGTACAGCAGTAGATAAAACGCCCAATGGACAAATAATAACACCCGATACTTTTATCAGGCCTGCAGGACAGTATAAATACAAGTGCGAATTCATAAACAAGTATGGCTCATCCTTTAGTGATGAAATAACACTATCTGTAAATCATGGATTTGTTGATAGTGTTCCTCAGGCAATATTTACAGAGAAATTTGAAAATGGTACTAATGGTTGGACAACTTCAAGCACCAGTACGGGTTCAACTGCAGTAATTGAATCAGGTACCGGAACTTATGGATCCAAATGTGTAAAAATAACTTCACCTTCAGTTGCTGCCGATATTGCATATAAAAAACAGGTTACCGGACTTAAAGCAGGTGATAAATACAGGCTCACTGCATATGTGAAATATAAAAATGTAGTTAAAGGAGCAGGTTCCGATGACTGGTTAAGCATTGGAGCGAATATTTGTATATTTGATACATGGACATATTCATCCCAATGGCAAAACCTGGGCACATTTTATCCAGGTTGGCAGAAGATAACTTTTGATTTTACACCTGAATCATCTAGTGTTAATATTGCTGTACGCTTGGGGTTCAAAACCAGTAAAGTAACCGGAACTGCCTGGTTTGACGACATCACAATCGAGCATCTTCCCAAACAGGTATTTACAGAAACTTTTGAAAACGGCCTTTCTACTGATTGGAAAATAAGATCCTCAAAAAACAACCCCGATTTGGTAGAAAAGGGAATCGTATCAGGAGGTGTTAATAATACCAAGTGTTTAAGAATCAGTGCAACAAATGAAGACATAGATTACGGACTTTATAGAACGCTTAATCTCACTCCAGACGCTTATTATAAATTCAGTGCCTATATGAAATACCAAAATGTAACAGTTTCTTATAAAGGTGCTGATGGTAATACGCATAACAAAAAAGATGGGGCTAATATTTGCATCTTTAATAATTTAGGTGAAGGTGCCATATGGAATCGTACATTCACAGCAACCGGCACAAATACTACCTGGAAAGAAGTGAATCTGATTTTTAAAGCTCCAGAATCAGGTGAGGCAAATATTGGATTGCGTTTAGGATTTTATAATTGTGAAACAAAAGGTACAGTTTGGTTTGATAATATTAAAGTAGAACCTGTATCTTCCGATTATGTTTATGAATCAGAACATATTAATGCTTATTTCGATGCTTCAGATACGAAGAATACAACAAGGAGTGCAGTTATCAAATGGTTATCTGATATGGATAAAGTGTATCTCTTAATGAAAGAATTTTCTGGAAACAGAACTCCTTTTGGCGGTAATAAAGTGGGACTATTATCAACTAATGCTGCTCCTGAAGGAGCCGCTTGTGCCGGCAATCCCATATTCTGGTTTAAGGGCAGCTCTGAAAATCCAGTAGAAGGTCAATTAACAAGGACGTCAAAAACCAATGACTTGTCATTTGCAATTCTACATGAGATGGGACACAATTTTAATTATATTGGTAACTATAACTGGAACTGGAACTGGAACGACGAAATGTTTGCTAATTTCAGGGCATATTACGCCGTAGAACAATTGGAAAAAATGTATTCAAATCAAATAGGTTCCAGGCCTGTTGTTTTTGACCCTAGTAATACATACAGGTATGGTGATGAACTTAAAAATTACTATCTTAAAAGGTATAATGAAACTATGGCAAACGGATATTATCATCACGACGGGTTAGGATATTTGCTTATCAAAGCCAAAGAACTGGTAGGTTGGGATCCAATTATTGAAACCATGGTAGAATTGTCCAATACAAATTCCAGTGGCAAAAATGATTATGAAAAACTATTCAACTTCTATACAATACTTTCACAAAAATCAAATAAACCAATTAACTCTTTAATACCATTAGCAGATATGAAAGCTGTTCAGACTTTCTACGCTACATACAAAACACTATCGGATTACCCCGAAAATTACCCTCCCAAAAATTAATTATAATTAAACAATCAAAACGCTGGTGATATTAACTCTCCAGCGTTTTGACTATCCAAGTAAGAAAGCATTTCCAATTTAGCTGTATAGCGTTATTTTTCTGAAGCTCTGAAGTTTTGGGAATGCAGTTTTGAAATTCATTATTTTCCCCTCTGACCTTCGTTTTACTAAACTGGGAGATACCCCCTAAAAAAAAGTGCTCCCACGAATTATATATATTAAGATAATTTAAGATAATTTAAGATAATTTAAGATAAGGGGTGATAGTATAATGACAAAAAAAATATGTATTACAGTCCTTGCAATAATTGTTTTTCTGGCATCTCAAGTAGTCTCCTTTGCCGGTGAGTTATTGGGTAAAAGTACTTTTGAAGACAAACGCCTGCTCCCCTGGCAAATAGTATGTACCGAACCTGCACGTGCCGATTTCAAAATCATTAACAACCAGCTTCATGTAAAAGTCCTTAATTCAGGTTCAACAGAGCAAAGATGGGATATACAACTTCAGCACAAGGATATTATGCTTGAATCAGATCATACATATACTGTTGAATTTACCGTTACAGCTGACAGGAACTGTAAAGTCTATGCAAGAATAGGAGATCATGGCGATCCTTATTATGAGGATTGGAACATAGGCAATAGATCTTTTACTTCCAAGCAGTTGAATGCAAATCAACCGTGGACCTGCAGTGAGACCTTTACGGCAACCCGTACAAAAGATAACTGCAATTTGTCTTTTTACCTTGGCGGAGAAGACATGCCTCAAGGAACAACACTTATTTTTGATGACATCCACCTTGAAGACCCCGACTATACACCACCAACTCCAACTGCCACACCGGAATTAAAAGGAATCAGGATTAACCAACTGGGATATTATCCTGATTTGGATAAGAAAGCAACCCTGCTGTCCGATTCGAGCACGCCTCTTACCTGGCAATTGCTTAATGAGGAAGGTACAGTTGTTTCAGACGGAAAAACCAATGTTTTTGGCATGGATAAGGATTCGGGAGATAACGTACATATTATCGATTTTTCATCCTTCAAGGAAACAGGAACAGGCTACAAGCTCGTTTCAGGAAGCCTTGAAAGCTATTCCTTTGACATATCGCCAAGCATATACAGTAACCTTAAAAAGGATGCCTTTAAATACTTTTATCATAAAAGAAGCGGAATAAATATAGCAATGCCTTACTGTGTCGACCCACAATGGGCCCGTCCTGCAGAAAACCCTGAAGATATTGTACCCTGTGAAATACAGAATGATAATGATCTGGACAGCTGGGCCCCTTACAGCTCAAATCACCTCCTTGATATAAAAGGAGGCTGGTATTTTGATGAGTATGAGCATTCCAAAAAATCAATCGGCTCAGGAGTGGCTGTATGGTTAATGCAGAATTATTATGAGCGCAGTAAGTACACAACAGCAGAATTACCGGAAGAGGATATGGAGCAAATACTTAATATACCTGAAAGCGAAAATGATTATCCTGACATTCTCGATGAAGCAAGGTACAATCTTGAGTGTATGATAAATATGCAGGTACCTCAAGGCTATCCAAGGGCAGGTATGGTTCACGCGGGAACTGATGAATATATCAAGAACGGAGCTGCAGGACCTGAAGTTTTACGTGAAATGCAACCTCCAACAACAGAGTGCACCTTGAACCTTGCTGCAGTTGCTGCACAAGGAAGCAGGCTCTGGAAGGAGTTCGACCCGGAATTTGCAGCAAAGTGTCTTAAAGCAGCAGAAACTGCCTGGCTTGCAGCAAACAATAACCCGGAAATATATCTTCCCCAACCTGATGGAGTTGGAAACGGTTATGCTCTGGATGATTTTTACTGGGCAGCCTGTGAGCTGTATGCAACTACAGGAAGTAATGATTATCTGACCTATATTAAGCAATCAGACGCTTTTCTTAAAGTTTCAACCCGTTTGGCCGATACGCGTGATTTAGAAGAAGGAGGTGCAATAGGAAGCTTCGACATGAATAGCACCGATGCACTTGGAACCCTTACACTTACGCTTGTGCCAACCAGCCTTGGGGATGAATATATACAGACAGCAAAGGATAACATCTCTATAGCAGCAGATTTCTATCTCGACCTGCAAAAGAATCAAGGCTATGGCGTACCTTACCAGCAATGTTATACCAAGTGGGGATCCTCAGAGCCTGGATATCAGTTTTTATCAAACAATCTCATACTAAACAACGCTATTATTATGGCATATGCTTATGATTATTCCAATAATGCAAAATACATAAACGGAGTAGCAGGAGCTATGGACTATATTTTGGGAAGAAACCCCAATGTTAAAAGTTATGTAACAGGCTATGGCGAAAATCCTGT
>JAAZCB010000707.1 GCA_012513545.1 Clostridiaceae bacterium | reverse complement strand
ATCTTAAAGGAAAGGCTCTCAAGCTCATCCACTTTTTTAGACACCATAGTAGTGTTCTTTATAATCTTTAGTACTTTAAACAGACTAGTATTACCTTTCAATCGTTTTATGTTTGTCAGAAACTTTTTTAAATCACCTCGCGGCACATCAAGAGTAATAAAGTCCATATTGTAGCCATTATCAGCAAGTATTTCTCTGCTCATTTCACAATAATAACCAAACCTGCATGGACCGCAACCACCAGTTATTAGTATTGTATCCGCCCCGCATTCAAAGGCTTCAATATAATTTCCAAGGTTTATTTTCAAAGGGAGACAGGCTAATTCCGGAGCTAATTTTGTGCCCGTCTCAAGGCTTCTTTTGTTGTTGAAAGGGGGAATTACATAATCTATCCCAAGATCATCCAGCATTGCTTTGACAATAATATATGTATTACCCATGTGCGGAAAGGTTATTCTCATCCTTTTGCCTCCATCTTATCATGTCCAGAAATGCCTCAAGTCTTGTATTCATACCGGCTTCGCCGGAATGTTCATCGAGTGTCAGCACAATAAACGGTATTTCGCTATTATTTCTTACCTTTCTTTCTGCAATGTCACAGATAAATGCATCAATTCCACATCCAAAAGTCATTAAATAAATAATCCCGTCAATATCATTTCTATCAACATAGTGCAGTATACTTCCAACTGCTTTCCTCCCATAGTTCCAGAACGTTTTTTTTGAGAGAAGCTGTGCCTTTTCATTTACTATACTATTATCTGCCATATCTGTCGTAATTATATTAACTCCACTGTCTCTAAGCTTTTCAATCAAATTCATATTGATATGCCTGTCAAAAATATTGTAAGGGTGTCCTAGAACTGCAATATTCAGTTCGGAATCAGTATTTTTCTTTAGCACTCTTAGTTTCTTGTCCAATAAATCACAATTCAGGGTACCACTTTTCACCTTTTCCAAAAAGGCTGCATTGCTTTCTAATGCCTTCTTATATGCTATTTTGATTCTTCTTATGTCGCTTGTGAAATAGCTTCCAATCTGGATAGCTGCCCTTTTGGCATTTTTCCTGGTTTTACGCAGGTTAATCTCAGTATCTATTACTTTGGGAAGATCCTTAAATGTGTGCTTTATCATATCGGGCAACCCACCGAATTTCGGACAGATATATTCACCCTTTGATATACTTGTAAACCTGGGTATAAATAAGTAGTCTACCTTGTCTTTCAAATTTACTACGTGTCCATGAAAAATCTTTATGGGCAGGCATGCCTCATCAACACATGACCTTGTACCGTCATCAAGCGTTCTCTTTGAAGTGCACTCTGACAGAACCACTTCAGCTCCGAGTTCTCTAAAAAAAGTATTCCATAAGGGATAATAATTAAAGTAAAACAATGCTCTTGGTATTCCCACTCTTTTTTTCATATAAAACACCTCAAAATTTATTATCTGCCAAATGTCACAGGTTTATTCTTTAAAAAGCTTTAATTTCGTCTGAGTCAATTATTTAAGCTATGCATTCAATATTAAACGCCTGTGTCATTGATGGATTCTAAAACAGATAAAAATTTTATAAAAAATTTATAAAAAAATAAAATTTCTTTTTTTTTTGCCCCCCCAAAATAATTGACATCTCGAAATACTATATCGTAGATGACCAAACCTAAAGTTTTTTAAAGACCAAGACTGCAAACAGTACCTTTAAAAAACGATACCATACCCTTTTTTAGTTAAGGCCAACTTAAAAGTTGGCCCTTATTTTTTTTAGGTTGAAAAACAAAGTAATATCAAACCCTGATGATTTCACTTATTAAAAACAGATCTATTAAAAAACAGGCAGCTTATATAAGCTGCCTGTTTTAAATAGTAATTTCATGAAAAATATATTAATAGAAGTTTATTACCGGAAAAACTTAATTCTTGGAAAGTATCTCAAAAATACTTTTCCAATAATTTTTTCCCTGTCCACATATTTATTTGTCCAGTATCTTGAGTCTGCTGAAATATTTCTGTTATCGCCCATCATAAAGTACTTTCCTTCAGGAACCTCATACGGTCCCCAATTCCCTGTCGGCGCATCTTTCAGGTATGGCTCGTCGATAATTTCGCCATTTATAAAGACTTTTCCTTCCTTAACCTCTACCGTGTCTTCCGGAAGTCCTATAATCCTCTTAACATAAAGCACCTCTTCATTATCTGGAAACCGGAACACAACAATATCGCCTCTTTTAGGGTCAGACACCTTGTAATGTAACCTATTGGCAAGCACCCGGTCTTTTGGCTCAATTGTTTCCGACATAGACTCGGTAGGTATAAATGCATTTACAATTACAAACCTGTTAATCATTAATGCAATAATAACAGCACTCGATAAATACAGTATCCAGCTGATTACT
>JAAZCB010000706.1 GCA_012513545.1 Clostridiaceae bacterium | reverse complement strand
GTTTGGCCCTTTGTACCGAATTGACCCATGGCAAATGCAAATTTACCGAGGCAGTCTTCAGGAACCTCAAAATCATCAAAGCTGAAGGTGTGCATGCTTCCGTCGGCAGGGACGGCAAATGTCCTTGTTGTCAGTTCACTATCGTTGTTGCTGCCGTTTACAAGCTGGAACTTGATATCCTGTGCTACTTCGGAGTAAACATCAAAGGAAACAGTATAAGTCTTTGACTTTTTAAGTTCGAAGGTTAAAAAGTGGCCGGCCATAACATCCCAAGGAGTGTCAGTTCCTCCATCTACGACCTTAAGCCCCATGCCGTTATAGGCCTCAATACCCCACCATCCATTATTACCGTCCTCGAAGTCTCCGTTTATTTTTACATCTACCATATCCGGAACTTCACATACTTGTGCATTGTCAAGCTTTATCACATAGGTTTCACCGCTGACGCCTGCTCCACCCATCATGAAAGCAAATTTAGCCATGCAGTCCACAGGAGCTTCAAAACTGTTTAAAGTCAGGGTGCGTGTTATTCCATCTCCCGGGATTGTAAAAGTTTTTAGTGCCAACTGTTTGTCACCGTCGTCACTATTTACAATCTGAAGCGCTATATCCTGTGATATTTCAGAGTAAACGCTGAAAGAAACGGAATAGGTTCTACCCTTTTTCAATTCAAAAGGCTCAAAGTAGCCGCACATAACGTCCCATGGGTTTTTGCTTCCGCCCTCAACAGTCTTTACGCCAGTTCCGTCGACTTCATCAATTCCCCACCAACCGATTGTGCCATTTTGGAAGTCTCCATTAGCCAATTTGTTACTGTATCTGTTCTGGTTAAGTTCAATCACGGGTTTACCGGCAGCTACACTGTGTGATGCCAGGTCTCCGTCTTCATTAAAATAGCCCAGACGCAGGGAAAGGTCTGCATATACCGATTCCATTACTGAAACTGGGACAGTAACAGTATTTATACCGGACGTTATATTGATAACTTCGTCCTGTATTGTTTCCATGGATTCATCGTTTTTTTCCAGGACTGCACGAATTTTTCGGTTTGTACTTGATAGTACAGGAATTGTTAATTTGTACTCTCCTCTTTCAAGATAATATGGAGTTACATATTTCAACACAATATCGTCCTCAGAGGTTCCGGTTTTTGAAATATTGGCTATCACTCCTTCCTTATAAACTGAAGAAGTAACACTATATACAGAGGAGGTTACGCTGGCAGTACCAAACTTTGAAAGTTTCCAGACGGGTTTATTATCCTTATCATCTGATTTTCCGCCTGAGCCGCTGCCTGAACCCCCTGAACTGCCTTTGCCGGAAGAAGGAACAATAGTGTCTGGTTCGGTAATATTGCCATTAGCGTCAAATGCTACTGTGCTTCCCGGTTTGATTATTTTCTCTGTTTTAGCTCCATTAGCTGAAATCAATGTAATTTTTACATCTCCATTTACAGCCTGTACTTTTTTTATCGAAGAACCTTCTTCAAGGTTGATTACTGCACCGCTTTCCGCTACTAAATTTTCAATACGGCTTCCGCTTAACAGTATTGCCGTACCGGTTGAATCAACACTTAAATTATTAACAACAGCATCCTTCTTTACATTAAGAGTAGAATACTCAAGAACTTTGATATCATTAATGTTGCCATATACATCAGCTATTACTGTCTTTCCCTTGACAGTAAGGTTTCCTAATGCTGTGCTGCTGCTGTTGGTAATAATTGCGCTTGTTCCAAAGGTCATATTAAGGCCTGAGACTGCATCAGCGTTAGTGTCCTTTGCAATTTCAATATGTATCTTATTGCCTGTAATGCTTTTGTTTACCTGAACACCGTTTCCGGCAGTGGTATTCATAAACTTGATTGTGTTTGAACCACCGCCCTGTACTATCAACTGACCGGACACCTTTACGCTGTCAAGAGTAACGCTGCCGTCACCAACTCCGCCTGTTATGTACAGATTTCCATTAACTTCAGTGTTTTTTAGTGTAACACCTTTCTTAACAATAAGAACATTACCTTCAAGACTTTTATCGGATTCATCGCTTTTTATCAGGTTTCCAAGCATAAGATCCAGTATTTTTGCTGCTTCAGCCCGGGTGATAAAAGCTTTGGGTTCAAGACGGCCGTTACCTTTTCCCTTTATAACTCCAAGAGTTTGCATGGTGGATACAAATCCTCGTGCATAACTGGATATTTCATTGGAATCTGAGAAGTTGACAGTGGTACCGTTTTGTAGCTCAAAAATATTTCCGAGAGTTACTATTGCATCCTGGCGTGTGATCTGCGCTTCAGGATTCATAGTAGTTGCAGATGTTCCTTTGGTAATACCTGCAGCTACCGCTTTTGAGATCTCCTGTTAATACCAGGCTTTATCTTTTACATCTGTAAAAGATATTTTTGTGGTTGTTTCAATTCCAAAAGCTTTGTTGACGATTGTAAAAAACTCTGCGCGGGTTATGTTGTTGTCAGGCTTTATTGAGCCGTCGGTATAACCTGCCATTATCCCAAGAGAAATCATTCTTTCGAGGGATTTTTGGGACCAATGTCCTGATATGTCTGATGCTGCAGCAAACGTTCCTGAAGGAATAGCAAGCTGCACAAATAATATCAGGGCCAATAGCACTGAAAAACGTTTACTTTTTTTACTTCCATGCATTTTTTATTATCACTCCTTCTAAAATATTTGTTGTAAGCATATCACCGCTTGTAATATAAGTCAATAATTTCAAAATATGCTTACGAGGCAGGCAACAGGCATTATAGAAGACTAGATTAAGGTTTAATCTAATAAGTTAAAAAAAATTAATTTTTTGTGAACTTTTTTATCTTTTGTTCGTCACATTATCAAAATTAAAAACACGGAGGCATTAAAAATGTTTGGGAATTTGCTATAAAATATGAAAGGGATATTTTAGTATGACACAAGTCCATAAAAGATGTCAGGAAGATCTTATTAATGTTTATAAGCGTGAAAATGACACCTGACATAAAAGAGCATCGTAAGTCCTGCTGTGAGTGCAGTAAGTTCTGGGAGGATATTGGCAGCAATAATTTTTGCCCGCATTACGGGAATAAAATTACGGGTTGATGTATTACTTAAGTTTGTATTAAAATATAATTAATATAGTTGAAGTTGTTATTAATAAACTTATGTTAATTATTTGAGGGAGATTACTATTGGTTTATATAATTAAGTTCTTTTATCAGACATTTTTACTGCCTCCGGGGGTACTTATTGTATTTCTGTTGCTATTGTCAATATTTTTGCATAAAAAGCATTCCTTTTTGTTATCAAAGGTTTTGGTAACAGTATCATTAGTGTTGTATATCGTATCTGTTCCGATAACCTCCTATTTTTTGCTGCACCCTTTGGAAGGCAGGTATTATCCACCGGCTAATCCTGAGGGTGATGTTATTATTATGCTCGGTGGAGGTGCAATTGTTGATACACCTAATGTTCAAGGGCAAGGGCATTTGAGTGGTTTTGCAGCTAACCGGCTAATAACTAGTTTCCAGCTTCACCGGGTAATGGATGTACCAATAATTATTTCAGGAGGACAGGTTTTTGGATATACCGGATCGGAGTCGGAAATTGCAAAAAACATACTAGTTGGAATGGGAGTTCCTGAAGACAGGATTATTACAGAAAATAAAAGCCTTAACACAACCCAGAATGCATTACTCTCCAAGGAGTTGGTTGACAAGTATGGTTTTAGCAAGCCCATAGTGGTTACATCGGCTTTCCATATGGAAAGGTCTATACGACAGTTCAAGAAAGTTAATCTTGAGGTCATTCCATATCCTACCGACTATCAGGTAATGAAAAAATTAGTCATTGATTATTCATTGTTTACTCCTTCAGCAGATGCAATGTTCAGAACCAGCCTTGCCTTGAAGGAATATATCGGTATTATGGCGTCGTCATTGTACTGACTGATACCAAAGTCAGAAGATTATTAAAAGGTAAATATTTATTTTATATTAAGTTTTTATATCAAAAAAAGTTTATATTTATGTTTTACCGAAGATATGTTATTATTAAAAATGAACATGCAACAAGGAAAATACCAAAAAGAAGAAAAGTGGAGGGGAATCTGGTGAAAAGGCTAGTTATTTTTGCATTACTTTTATCATTTGCATTAATAGGGTGCTCAGATAGTAACCAATCAGGCGAAAAGAAGAATACTGTTGCGGCTACTGAATTGACCGATAAGTACAAGGTAGATAGTAAAACAGAAGAAAGCAATATGGGAGAATTGACTGCCTCAATTTCTTATCCTGTTGTATCTGAATTAGTAGACAAAAATATTGAGAGTCTGGTTAATAAAGTTATTGACGCGAAAATTTCCAGGTACAGAGAGTTGATACCTAAGGTTGAAGAATTGGGAGAGTCCCAGAAAGTAACATTTGAAGTCACTTACAAAACCAAGGAAAAGTTAAGTATCAGGTTAAATTATGAATCATCAATGGAAAATATGGTAACAGATAAAATTATTGATTCCATAAATATTGACCTGGTTTATGGAAATGCTTTAGAGCTAAAGGACCTTTTTAAGGACAAGGGTTTTGAGAAAAAACTGAGTTCCATAATGTCTTCTCAAGTCAAGGACAAGGGTGTTACACTTACAAGTGAATTTAAAGGAGATGCAAATGGAAGAGGATTTCACTTGAAGGATAATGCATTGGTTTTATATTATCAATCTCTTACTTACACTTCTATTGAGGATGGACCACTGGAATTTGAGATTCCTTTTGAAGAGATAAAGGATATTCTCAAAGATGAGTTTCTTCTGGAAAAACAGGCAATAAACATAATAGATGATTACAACAAAATAATAGATGAAAAAACAAAGCCTTTCGAGGCTTTATTTTTTATCCAAAATAATATTAAAAATTTATCTGAAGAGCAGGCTGCTACTTTGGTTTTAGGCCTTGAAGAAATTCAGGAGAAGTATATAAGCATTTATGAAGAAAGTTTATCTGCAGAAAGTATGCAAAAAGAGCTTATAGATGTTTTTGACTATAATTTTGACCCAGAAAAAATAAGTGAAATAAAGAGTGAGGAATTAAGGTCACTTGTCAGGGAGATTCTTGATGGAGGATATATGATAATTAACATAGACGGGTTATATATGCTGTCATATGACTATACTCGTCTTGAGCATTTTGGAAAGCACCTGCCAAAGGATCTTGAGCAGTATATTAAATTTAAGGCTGAGGAGTCAAAGAATCTTAAAGCTTACAAAACCGACTTTTTCATTGGCTGGGATACGATAGCGGGCAAAATAATAGAAGCTGAAAAATTTTTGGGGAGTTTCCCTGATTCATTGAAAGAGTCAGATATGAATGAATTGTACTTTGATTACTTGTACCAATATTTATTTGGTTTTGATAATGCTCCTACCTTTGATTATGAAACAAATAAGATTAACCGGGAGCTTGTTGAAAGCTACAGGAAGTTTACAGCTGATAATCAGAATTCGGAAACTGGGAAGCTGATTGGAATGTACCTGAAACTTTTAGAGGATAATGACTATGAATTATGCCATGAAGTACAAATTTTCAGGGAAGACGCAGTTAGAGGTTTTGTAGCGGAATAACTAATATTGGTAGTATAATAAATATATTTTTCATTGACAAGTAGCGTACAATCACTTATAATCTCATCTTTGACAGTTGGAAGAAATATAAATCCCGAGAAGCCCTGGTAAATAAGGCTTTTCAGGATTTTATGTTAATGAAAAAAGTGCGTAATATTTTTATCTTTTTGTATCTCTAAAAATTTTT
>JAAZCB010000705.1 GCA_012513545.1 Clostridiaceae bacterium | reverse complement strand
ATGCCTTCAGCCTTGTGTATCAACTTATTTTTACGATTTGGATTGAGTTTTCAATGTTCAGTCTTACCAAATACCATTTATTTCAAGGATTTAACCCTTAAAATTATTAATTATGCTCATGCCTATTTATACAAACTCATTTAATCAATTGTTGCTGAATTATACTCTTGTATTAAAGTATTTATCAGTTCCTCCACAGAAACTATTTTTTCTGCCCTATAAGCATTTTTGCCGGCAAATGCAAATCCATTATTCATTTTCCCTTTTTTTGCATTTATTAGTGCGAGTGCAATACAATAAGGACTAGATTCGTAATCGCAAGTGATTATACAATGGTATGGGCATTTATATGGCTTCTTGTTTCCCGCTTTAACATCATTAATAAACTCATTGATTATCACCCTTCCAGGCATACCAACGGGGCTTTTTATAATTCCTATGTCCTCTTTTCTACAGTCAATATATGCTTTTTTAAAGTCTAAGGAAGCATCACATTCTACTGTTGTAACAAATCGAGTTGCCATCTGAACACCTGAGGCTCCTAATTTAATAAACTTATTTATGTCCTCACCTGTATATATGCCACCTGCAGCAATTACCGGAATAGGCTTACCTGCCTTGTCTTCAATTTTTTCAGCTTCTCTTATTACCTCTGAGACCAGCTTCTCAAGTTCATAATCAGGATCTGCAATTTGCTCACTTTTAAATCCCAGGTGACCTCCTGCCATAGGACCTTCCACCACAATTGCGTCAGGTGCATAATTGTATTTCTCCAGCCATCTTTTCGCTATAAGACCTGCAGCCCTTGCTGAAGAGACAATGGGAACAAGTTTTGTATGTCCTGACTCTTTTAAAAATGAAGGAAGGTTGAGCGGAAGTCCGGCTCCTGAAAAAATAATATCAATTCCTTCTTCTATTGCAGTTTTAGCCATATCTGCAAAATTCGACAAGGCTACCATGATATTTACTCCAATAATTCCTTTGGTGAGTTCCCGTGCTTTTCTTATTTCCCTACTAAGCGCTCTGATATTAGACTCAACGTAGTTAGTTGAAAAATCAGGTTCCATCATACCAATACCAGCCGCGGAAATGACTCCAATACCGCCTTCATTGGCTACTGCTGCCGCAAGTCCGCTTAAAGAGACACCAATACCCATTCCACCTTGAATAATCGGCAGCCTCGCAATCAAATCTCCTATTTTTAAGCTCTTTCCTGTCCAGGAAACCATAGCTCCCCTCCTTACTATCTTTTTGGATTTAGTATCAGTATCATACTTTTACCTTCAAGCTTTGGCTCTCTTTCAACAATTCCTACCTCATTAACTGCAACAGCGAACTTTTCAAGAACTTCTTTACCTATAACTGTATATTTCATTTCCCTGCCTCGAAATCTTATACTGACTTTAACTTTATCTCCACCTTGTAAAAACTTATAGGCATTTTTAACTTTAACGTCAAAATCATGTGTTTCGATAGTGGCAGACAACCTTACTTCCTTAATTGAAACAACCTTCTGATTTTTCCTGGCTTCCTTCTCTTTCTTATTCAGTTCAAACATACACTTCCCATAGTCCATGATTTTGCATACGGGTGGTGCTGCATTCGGTACAATTTTTACAAGATCAAGATTTTTTGTTATTGCCAGGTTTTGCGCATCCTTCGATGACATTAATCCTAACATGGTGCCATCCATGTCAATAAGTCGAACCTCCCGGTCCCTTATCTCATCATTCATTGGCAGTTCATTTTTTCTAATAGAAAACACCTCCATAAATATTTTTTGTAATTAATATAAATTTATTTGTAAATGTGCTAATAAAAACTGAAGAGTAGACACACAAAGTAATCTACTCTTCGCACTATTAAGTATTAATCGAATTATAGTTAAACTAAAAGCATAACCATCATTCAAAACGAGAAGCACACACTTCCTATTTTAGTTATCACCTCATTATATCATTAATCAGATAAGATATGTGGTTTTTTGAAAATAATTATAAGTAATTGTTACCATTTGGACAATAAACCTCAATAAAACATTAAATAAATCTGACAAACCAGTATATATGTGTTATTGTATGAGAGAGGTGAATAACTTGAATAAAAACTCCTGGTACAATTTTGAAAAACTCTCAGAGGATGCGAAAAGAAAATTCCTGATTCGTATGAAGCCTATTGCAGAAAGAACCGGAAGAACCGATTTAATTTTATATAATAAGTATGCCGAGCAGTTTGGCTTACCAAGAATCAAGCCTGTTTTCTGAGATACACAAGGAAGCTATGGATATACAGTATGTAAAAGACAAGTTGAATTCGAGTGAATATGAGTTTCTAAGGACAGATCCTCACCTTGGAAGGAATATATTAATCCTTACAACAGTAGGGTCTATTGCCTATGGTACGAATGTTGATACCAGCGATATTGATGTCAGGGGTGTCACTATAGAAACAAAACAGGATATTATGGGATTATCAAGCTTTGAGCAATTCGAGGACAGGGCCACAGACACTGTGATTTACGGTCTCAAAAAGTTCATTCCTCTGTGCCTGAACAATAACCCAAATGTTCTGGAGATTCTAGGAACAAAGCCTGAACATCTTCTCATCATAACAAAAGAAGGCCAACTTCTAAGGGATAACGTTGATT
The DNA here is from genome assembly GCA_012513545.1 of Clostridiaceae bacterium. Next base: position 2,187 of record JAAZCB010000705.1, on the reverse strand, counting down.
TGTTCTTGTCTAAAAAGGCAATCCAGAGTTTTGGAAATTACGCCTCAGCCCAGCTTAGAAGACTGCAGAATGCTCTTGCCAGAGATAACTATCCTCAAGCAGAAAAGGAGCAGCATATCCTTAACAGTATTTCAGGGCAAATGGAGCATTTAAAACAGACTTATAAAAGCTTCACAGACAACGAAATCAACTTATACATTGATAAATCGGATAAAGAAGAAATGGATACGGAAATATTTATTGATATAAGCCTGAAGCATTATCCCTTAAGAGACCTAAAAAATATCTATTCAGATATGAATAACATTGTGAAGGATTACTCCAAACTGAATCATAGGAACAGCAAAAAGGATGAGCTTCACCTTAACAAGCACGCCATGCACTTAATCAGGCTCTTGGTTACTGGCACTGAGATCCTTGAGGGTAAAGGGGTGAATACTTTTAGGGAAAAGGAACGTGAATTTTTCCTTGATATTCGTAAAGGGAAGTTCAGCTATAACGAGATATTTCAGATGGTTGATGAGTATGAACTTAGGTTCAAATCGGCAGCTGAAAATACATCTCTTCCTGATGAACCGGATTATAAGCGTGTCGAAGAATTAATGATAGAGATTTATAGCAAAATATTGTTATAGTTCTGTAATCATATTTCAATTTAATTGAAGATATTGACTTATGGTCTTGTCCTGGTATATTATGTTATGGTAAGACTTATATTGACCAATCAGGTGGCTGGTCGTTGACTTACTTCAACTGCTCGCCCAAGCAAACTGGAAAGGAGTGTTGGAAATGACATCAATAACAAATTATGAGGTACTTGGTTTATAATTGAATATCGGGCCAAAAAAGCAGTGCATGAGGCGTATTAGTCTCTTTTTTCAGCGTGCTTTTTGTGGTCAGCCTTAAAGTAACCGTCACCTGATAGTAAATCAAATATGCTACTACAGAATGCACGATAGGTTATCGTGTTTTTTATTGTCAAAAAAGCCGTGGTTACTCTATCACGGTATTTTTATGCCCTTTTAGGAATTAAGGAATATATTGAACATAGAAGGAGAGTAGAAATAATATATGACTAAAATTAATCAGAATTTGCTGCAACAAAATCAAGGAACGATAATTTCTCATTCTGAGAAAAATGGTATAACAATAATTTCATCTGAAAAGAATTGGCTTGAACAAGCTGCAATTGACCAGCTTAAATCCCTCAGCACATTGCCGGGTGTTGTTAAAGCGGTTGGTCTGCCCGACCTCCACCCGGGAAAGACCCCGGTTGGTGCTGCAATTATCACCGAAAGTGTTATTTACCCTCATCTTGTAGGAAATGATATCGGCTGTGGTATGGCAATGTTCATGACAGATATTGAAAAAAGAAAATTAAAACTTGAACGGCTTATAAAAAAGGCAGAAGGTCTTGGAAACCTAAAAGATATTTCATTACCTGAACCTGAATATGAAGAAATTGCCTCTTCACCATTAGGCTCAAGCCTTGGCACAATCGGAGGCGGTAATCATTTTGCAGAGCTGCAGGAAACAGAAACTGTATTTGATGAAGAAGCTTTCAGACACCTGGGCTTTGATAAAAATCGAATTATGCTTCTGGTTCACAGTGGCTCTCGAGGATATGGTCAGGCAATCCTCGATGAGAGCATCAGGCTTTATAAGGCACAAAACGGTTTGCAAGCAACCTCTGATGCAGCCAGAGAATATCTTACAAAACATGATAATGCCGTCCACTGGGCTGTCATCAACAGGGAGCTTATAGCACATAGAATTCTCAAAGCACTTGGGGTAAGTATACAAACAAAAAAGTTAGTTGACAGTTCCCATAATAGTGTAAGTACAAAACAATGTGATAATAAATTACTGTATATTCACAGAAAAGGTGCTTCTCCAAGCGATGTAGGGGCTACAGTAATACCGGGTTCAAGAGGTTCACTCACATATCTCGTTATACCAATAGACAGCACCAGTATGTCAGGCTATTCTTTGGCACACGGTGCAGGGCGAAAATGGGAACGAAGCATGTGCAGGGCTAGGCTTGAAAACAAGTACACAAAGGAAACTATAAAGTACACCAAGTTTAAAGGTAGAGTCATTTGCAATGATAATAATCTTCTCTTTGAAGAAGCTCCTGAAGCTTACAAAAATATTGATACTGTAATTCAAAGCTTATTGGAGTTTGGT
>JAAZCB010000704.1 GCA_012513545.1 Clostridiaceae bacterium | reverse complement strand
TTAAGGCTCTTGTTAAGGACCTACATAAAAACGGTATTGAAGTTATATTGGATGTTGTCTTCAACCATACGGCGGAAGGCAATGAGAACGGCCCATACATATCCTTCAGGGGTATAGACAACAAAACCTACTATATGCTTACTCCGGAGGGGTATTATTACAATTTCAGCGGGTGTGGAAACACCCTTAACTGCAACAACCCTGTTGTACGCAACATGATACTGGATTGCCTCAGGTGCTGGGCTGCCGAATACCATGTTGACGGCTTCCGTTTCGACCTTGCAGCTATTTTAGGACGGAACCAGGACGGTTCCCCCATGCATAATCCCCCACTTCTGGAGACGCTTGCATTTGACCCTGTACTGGGCAAATGCAAGCTGATCGCAGAAGCCTGGGATGCAGGAGGACTGTATCAGGTTGGAGCTTTTCCTTCCTGGGGGCGTTGGGCTGAATGGAACGGTAAATACAGGGATGATCTAAGAAAGTTCTTGAAGGGTGATGAGGGATTTAGCGGAGCGGTATCTCAAAGACTTTCAGGCTCGCCGGATATATATAACAGACATTACCGTGGGACTTGTGCGTCTATTAATTTCATTACCTGTCATGACGGCTTTACACTAATGGACCTTGTTTCATACAACGGAAAGCACAATGAAGCAAATGGAGAAAACAACAATGACGGAGGCAATGACAACCACAGCTGGAACTGCGGCTTTGAGGGGCAGACCAGTGACGAGGGAATAAATTTCCTAAGACAAAAGCAGATTAAGAATGCATTAAGTATGCTGATGCTGAGCCAGGGGGTTCCGATGATTCTCTCCGGGGATGAGTTCGGAAACACCCAGTACGGGAATAATAATGCCTATTGCCAGGATAATGAGATATCCTGGCTTGATTGGAACCTCCTTAATAGAAATTATGATATGTTCAACTTCTTTAAAAAAATAATCGAATTCCGTAAAATGCACCCTTGCCTTAAAAGCAGTGAAGAAAATGATTATGAAACACATGTAGACAACGGCTATCCGAGAATATCCTGGCATGGTACAAGGGCATGGGACGCTGATTTTTCCGGTACAAGCCGATTACTTGCAATGCTTTCCTGCGGCAATAATACTGGCAGTGATGGAACTACACAGTATGATTTTGTCTACATGGCAATGAATATGCACTGGGAAATGCATGGCTTTGAATTACCAGGCCTGCCGGAGGGCTATAAATGGCACGTGTTTGCAAATACAGATGCTCCTGCACCCAACGATGTTTGGGGCGCTGGAAAAGAAGTGCTTCTTGACAACCAGAGTGAATTCCTGGTTGGAGCAAGGTCGGTAGCAGTACTTGTCGGTAAGCTATAAATTATAAGAATAAGGAGATGTTGATATGAGTGATAAATTTATTGTCCAAATCGGAGAAACTACAAAAGTAAACCTTTCAGGGAAGCTAGATGCTATAAGGGCTCCTTTATTGATGGAGGAACTCAAAAGTCTTATAGGGCAATCGGTTAAAAGGATAGTATTTTATGCACAGGACCTTGAATATATTTCGAGTGCAGGACTTAGAACAATAATTTTTGCAAAGCAGAAGCTCGGGGCAGACACTGAACTGTACATGATTGGAGCACAGGATACTGTAACCGATGTTATTAAGATGAGCGGGCTTGATAATTTCCTTTACCTTCAGGGTTCTTATGAAGGATAATTCGGAGGCTTTATTTATGAAGAAAACCAAAATAAGAGCGGTACTTGAAAATCTTGATGAAATGATTGATTTTATTATCGCTGATTTGAATAGTTGCGTATCGGATAAAAAACTGGTGAACCTTATCAGACTCTCCTGTGAAGAGGTTCTTGTAAACATCATAAGTTATGCATATCCTGACTCTGAGGGAGATGTGGAGATAATACAGGAGATACCAGGCGATAATGGGGAAATCTTTATACGTTTTATTGATGATGGGTTTCCCTACAATCCTCTGTTAAATGACGAGCCTGACATGGATGCTTCCATAGAGAACCGGAAAATTGGGGGTCTTGGTGTTTATCTTTACAAGACAATAATGGATTCAGTAATTTATGAAAGAAAAGAAGGAAAGAACATATTAACCTTCATAAAAGAAATAAAGAAGGATGAAGAGGGAAAATAATTTATACAGGAGTTGGTAGACTTGTATTTTAAGCTTGGAATCAGGTCTAAAATGCTGATTCTGGTTCTTGGTATTTCTCTGGTCTCTCTTTTAGCGTGTGCATTTATTTCCTACGATGCCTTGAAGAAGCTGGGGGACTATGCCCTGGATTGCAGCCGTGACTTAGGAAACAGTGCAGCAGACGATAGCCAGAGTGCTCTCGAAAGCCAAACGGGAAGGTATCTTTTAAAGGTTGCAGTGGACCAGGCCGAAATCAGCAACAGCATTCTTTTACGTGTCGAGGACAAGGTTGAAGCCATGGCCAGATATGCCGAAGTATTGTGGGATAATCCTTCCGGTTTTGTTAAGAGTCCTCCGCTTTCTCCGATGGAAGCAGGAAAAAGGATAAGGCTTCCGGTGTATGAGCTGGCAGCAGACACTGACAAGTCAAACGTTGATAGTGAGCTTGGGCTCCTCGGGAATATGAAGTATGTGTTCGAACCCATACTTGATGGTGAGTCCAGCCTATCGTCAATTTACCTTGGAACGCAGTCGGGTATTACAATAATGTTTTCAAATAATCCACCTGCCGAGAACAAGGGCTACGACCCCAGGAAACGGCCATGGTACCTTCAGGCATCAGAAGAAAGGGGAGTAATATGGACAGATACCTATAAAGATGCCTTCGGAAACGGATTGATGGTTACCTGCTCGATGGCATGTTTTGATAAGGATGGAAACTTAAGAGGCGTTTTGGGAGCGGATGTGACACTGAAAGCTTTAAACGAGCAGGTTATTAATACCCAGATCGGAAATCTTGGTTATGCCCTTCTGGTTGATGAAAAGGGAAAAGTAATTTTTCGTCCAGGACTTGATGTTAAGGACGAGAAATGGGATGAGTCTTTTAAGACCGATGACCTTACGCAGACGGACAATGAAGACTTAAAGAAGATAGTGAATAACATGACTGAAAGAAAGACAGGTGTTGAGGTTTGCAGCTTTGATAACGGCAAGAAATATATTGCTTATGCGCCTGTTACATCAACCAATTGGAGCCTTGCGGTTGTTATGCCCCTTGAGGAGATTGTAAAGCCCATAGTAGAGACAAGGGACAGAATTACTTCTGCAACCAAAAGCACAGAAAATTACATTAGCGTCTTTATATCGGATGTTATAGTGAGGTTTGGAATCATATTTGCCATTTTGCTCATTATCATGGTTATAGCAGCCACAGGCCTTTCAGGAAGGATAATAAACCCTAGACTAGCCCTTGGCGAGGGGGTCCGTATTGTAGGTGACGGAAATCTTGAGTACAACCTCAGCTTAAGGACAGGGGATGAGATTGAGGACCTTGCAAAAGCCTTCAACAAAATGACACTAGACCTTAAGACGTATATAAAAAATCTTAACGAAACGACAGCTGAAAAGGAACGTATCGAGAGTGAACTGAAAATTGCACATTCAATCCAGAACAGTATGCTACCCAGGATATTTCCTCCCTTTCCTGAACGAAAGGAAATTGACATATTTGCCAGTATGGAACCGGCTAAGGAGGTTGGAGGAGATTTTTACGACTTCTTTTTTATTGATGAGAACAAGCTCTGTTTTGTAATGGCTGATGTATCAGGGAAAGGCGTTCCGGCAGCTCTGTTTATGGTTATAGCAAAGACCCTTATTAAAAATCAGGCGCTTCTTAAAATGCCCGCGGAAGAAATCTTGACCTCTGTAAACGTCATGCTGTATGCAGACAATGACGAGTGCATGTTTGTTACTGCATTTCTGGCTATTCTTGAGGTTGATACAGGAAGACTTACATTTTCCAATGCAGGACATAATCCGCCTCTTTTAAAAAGGCACGATGGAGAGTACGAGTGGGTTGCTGCCAAAAAAGGTTTTGTGCTTGCAGGTATGGAAAACACAAAGTTTCAGGCAAATGAGCTTACCATTGGCAAGGGAGACATGCTTTTCCTTTATACAGATGGTGTAACCGAAGCTATGGATATTGAAGGAAAGCTGTTTTCAGACCAGAGACTTAAAGACACCCTGAATAAACTAAAAAATCTTGAGGGTAAAGAGCTTACGGCCGGAATAAGAAACGAAATAAGGGAACATGTAAAGGACGCTCCGCAGTCTGATGATATCACCATGATGGTTTTAAAATATAATGGGCCTTATTAAGGGCTAAAAAATGGGGTGAAGTCAATGAGCAGCAAGAAAATTTGCATTCTGGTTGAGAACCGATTTATTGATTATGAGATAATCTACTACCAGCACCGCTTTCGTGAAGAGGGTATTGAGGTGGATTTTGTGACCAGGCTCTGGGGACAGCCAAGGCTTACTTTCAAAGGCATGGAGCTTGGTATGGAGCTTGTGGTTGACAAGAGCTTTGAGGATATTGATGACAGTACCCTTTCCACATATTCAGCAGTAATTATGCCTGCCGGGTATGTAGCTGACATGCTGAGGTATACCGAAAAGCCCGGTGATCTGGCGCCTGCGGTACAGTTTATGAAACGTGCGATGGAGAACAAAAACATAATAAAGGGTGCAATCTGCCATTCCTTATGGATTTTTGACCCGATTCCCGAGGTTATAAGGGGAAGAAGGGTAACCTGCCACAACAATGTGGTTGGAAGTGTCAGGAATACAGGAGCTTTGTATGTGGACCAGGACATAGTGATTGACAATGACCTGATTACTGCACGTACAGGTGGAATGTTTGCATCCTTTGCCCGAACTATTATTAATAGAGTCAAAGGGGACGGTTCTTCCTGACTCAGTTCTGAGTCAGGAAGAACCGTCCCCTTTGACTCGTTGACTCTTTAAAGGAGGTATAAAACATGCATGCAGCAGTTTTTATACATATGGGTCTAAATTGCATTGATCCTTTAAGAATGGAAAAATTCTATGAAAAGTATTTCGGCTTCAAAAGAAAAAACCTATTCATCAAGGACTCGGGAGAACAGATTATAATGATTGGGTCAGAAAATACTTATCTGGAACTGTTCAAGGTTTCGGAAAAATCCATTGAGGAGAAAACAGGTGCAACAGGGCTTGAAACAGCTGGATGGAGACATATATGTTTTTCTGTGGATAATCTTGATGAGATGCTTTTAAAATTTGGAGACGATTTGAAAATAACTCTTGGACCTTTGAAACTGGACAGTTTTGTCAAAGGTATGAGGGCTTGCTGGATTGAAGACCCGGAGGGCAATATCATAGAACTGAATGAAGGATACAGTGAGGATAGTGCTATTTAGCATTCATACCCTTATGGGAGGAGCAGTTTACAGTGGGAAAGCTGTTAAGAGCCTTGACGGCAGGAGCAATAATTACCTTGCTTTGTTTTACACGGGCAATGGAGGCAGCACCTGCTTTGGAAGAAGCAG
>JAAZCB010000703.1 GCA_012513545.1 Clostridiaceae bacterium | reverse complement strand
GTGAATTTGGAATTACAATATGTGGAACCGGTAACGGTATGAACATGACAGTTAACAAACATCCAGGTATTAGAAGTGCATTATGCTGGAACGAGGAAATCAGTCGGCTTGCAAGAGCTCATAATGATGCAAATATTTGCTCACTGCCGGGTAGGTTTATAAATGATTCTGAAGCATGTCTGATAGTAAAAACATTTCTTAGTACCGGATTTGATGGTGGCAGGCATTTAAGAAGGATAAAAAAGATATCTTTAAAGTTGTATTAAAATGCTTTCAAAATCATGCAGATATGGAATAAGGGCTGTAATTTACCTTGCTGACAGGGTAGAGGAGGAATCAATTTTAGGAATCAAACAGATATCAGAAGATCTGAAGCTTCCAACACCTTTTCTGGCTAAAATATTACAGCAGCTGGCAAAGAATAAGATTCTGAATTCGGTTAAAGGACCTCATGGGGGATTCTCTCTTTTAAAGGACCCTGCGGAGATAACGTTATTTGATTTGGTCAGAATAATTGATGGAGAAGAAGTCCTGACAAATTGCCTGATTCATACTGAATCCTGCAGGTCTGTCGGTATTGAGAAAAAACAATGTCCTATTCATGATGATTATTCCGCCATCAGAAATTTACTTATAGAATTTTTTCAGAATAATACAATTGCGGATATTGTAAAGAGATCGAAGAGTAATTCTGATGTGATTATTTAATTCTGTCGCTGTAATAGGGATTGTAAACCAGCCAGCATAACAAAGCAGCAGTTATTCCGGCTGTATTGAACATGGCATCAAGGATTTCAGCTTTTCTGTCAGAAGTGATTGTTAGTTGAAGCAGCTCTACCAGGGTACCGAAAAAAAACGGGATAAGAGCAATCAGGACCAGTTGCCTTGTGTTTTTAAAAAAGCTTTTATGTTCAAGAATGACAACTGCCATTAAAAGAAAATAAAGGCTGAAGTGACCTATTTTATCAATATATGGGATGTTAATAAATGCTGACGTTCCAAATGTTTGTGATCCTGCAAGACTAAGGTAAAGTATTACCCCGGCGGTAATTAATGAATATTTGTTCTTTTTAATCATTGACTTTTCATTTGGAGCAAATGTAAGTATTAGAGAAACATTTTCTTTATAAATTTATTGTTTATAAAAATAAGATGGCAGGTATTTATATACATATACCCTTTTGTAAAAAGTTGTGTTCTTACTGTGATTTTTATCACAGTACTGATTTGACAAACAGTAGGTTATTTGTTGATGCAGTGATACGTGAAGCTGAAATGAGGAAAGGGTATCTTACAAATGTTAAGGTTTCAACAGTATATTTTGGCGGAGGAACTCCTTCGGTTTTGTCGCCAGATGATTTGAAGGAAATAATTACTGCAATAAGATCTTCTTATAATATATGTGAAAATTGCGAAGTGACTATTGAAGTTAATCCTGATGATGTAACTGATGACCTTCTTTCGGCATATCGAAATATTGGTATAAACAGGCTTAGCATTGGCATACAGTCATGGCGCAATAATGATCTGAAACTACTTAACAGGCGCCATAATGCATCCCAGGCAGCTCTGTCAATAGAAAAGGCTTTAAAAGCAGGATTCAGTAATATTTCAGTTGACTTAATTTAT
>JAAZCB010000702.1 GCA_012513545.1 Clostridiaceae bacterium | reverse complement strand
ATTTTCTCTTCTTCCTGTAAATTTAATAGTACTGTTGTAATTATGATAACTATAACTCTATCATATTATCACACAAAATGGGAGATTATATTGTTTAATCATAAAAAACATTCAGTATGAAAACATTAACAAATATTTGACAGGGAGTTGGTTTGATGAAAAGTATTGTATATTATGTACTTGTGATGAGCTTGTTAACAGGGTGCAGCACGTCTATACGTCCTGAAGATGTAAAGGAAATTCAATACAGTCGCTTACAGGACAATGCCAAACCTGATGTTGAGGGCTTAAGAATTATTAGTGCAAATACCAGAGTGTCTAATGAGCAGTACGCCAGCATCAGCATAATTGGGAAGCCTGGTGTGACCTATAGCATAAGCTCTGTTTATAAATGGGGAAGAAATGATGTAGAGGCTTTTGAAAAGAAAAAAGCCGGAAGCGACGGAATTGTAACATGGATATGGCAGGTCAGGTCAAATACTGCGCCTGGAACTTATCCAATAACAATTTCAGGCGGCGGACAAAAACTTGAGACATCCTATACGGTTATATCGTAAATAAAAGAACCGGTGGCGATTAACTCCCATTGGTTCTTTTATTTACCTTACCCCGAAGCTTTTTATTATAATTCAACATGCTTATGTCTGTTTTTTTCTTTCTATGGCATTCTTCTGGGGGCGTATGGTTATTTCAGAGATAAGAGTCCCTTCTCTCTGTAAAAGAATGTTTTCAATAGCATCAGCAATGCATTCTGGCGTAATATATGAAAGGGGATCTTCTCCGTGTGTAAAATCAGCATGGTTATGGAAGTCTGATGCAGTGATATCGGGATGTATGGCTACAACCTTTACACCCGATTTTCTTACTTCATCAAACAGACTTGTGGAGAAGTGTGAAAGACCAGCTTTGGTAGCACAATAAGCACAGCCGTGTGTACTTGATTTCTTTGCTGTTATTGATGAAATATTAATTATATAACCGGAGTTTTTTTTAAGCTCTCTTAAAAGAAGATTTGTCAGTATAAGCGGGGCCTGAAGGTTGGTCAGCACCATTTTCTCAATCTGTGACGGTTTTAATTGCTCATGAGGTCCGAAGTAACCTACGCCGGCATTATTGACAACAATATGAATATTACCTTCACTGTTTTTTATTTCATTAATTTTCTTTAACAATGAGTTTGTGTCGGTGATATCACAAACAACCCTGATAAAATCTGTGCCTTCGATTTCTGCAGTAGAAAAGTCTCTTGCCAGTCCATATACTTTGTATCCCATTTTAACAAGCTTTTTTGATATTGCAAGGCCGATTCCGCGTGAAGCACCTGTTACTAAAGCTGCTTTCATAAAAATATCCTCTCCTTTTCGATATATTCAGATACGAGACTTACCATGTTATCAAGCAGGGATTTTTCAATTTGAGCCGGGTATCTTGCTATACCGTCCTTGCACTCAAAGGGATAAAAAATCAGAGCGGAGTCATTTCGCTGTTTTCTGATTCTTTTCAGGTAATCACAGGACATTCTGAAGGAGCCGATGCTTACATCATTTATTTTATTATACGGAAGAACAGAGAATACCCTTGAGATAAAGTCTTCATAAACTGTCTGCCAGTTATCCGTCATAATCACCGGGTCAAAGCACAGCCTGACATTCCAGCCTGCGTCAATAGCCGCTGCTATTGATTTAAGCCTGCTTTCCAAAGATGGAGAGGGGGCTTCATGTTTATCAATAATACATTGAGGGGACAGGGTCCATGCAAGGACCACATTGCTGATGCTTTCTATATGACTTACAGACTTAAAGTTGGAACTTTTTGTCCGAACTTCAAGTGTAAGTCCGGGGTTCTTTGCGGCATAGTCAAGCCACATTGATGTAAAAGGCAGTAGGGTTTCCAGGGAAAGAAGGTCTGTGTCATAGGATATTGTAAGGTACAAAGGTCCTTTTTCAAGCTTGCTTGAGACATCGTCAAAGAAGTCATCAATATTTACAAAGGCCGTAATGTAAGCAGAAGGATACATGCCCTGAAGGTAGCAGTAGTCACAGTTGTATATGCAGTTTAAAACAGTGGAGGTGTAATAGAAGTTGCTATTGCCGAAACTTTGGCATAGGTCTGCACCTTTGTACAAAAAGTTATCCTCCTTCACTGCAAGTATGAGTTTCTGGGAGGCTTTTTGAAGCTGAAAGTCCTGATGAGGACGGCAAAATACATCCTTGTAATGTTTGATGATTATTTTTTCGGATTTTTCAAAACGATCAAGTATTTTGTCTGTAAGAGGGTAAGACAAAGCCCTTTCTTCCACATACACATGGGAAAATTTGTCATTTAAGCAGCAGCTCTTTAAGTTTTTCAAATACTATCTTCCCTTCATTTTTCGATTTTACAGCAACGTTGCAAAAAGGAGCCATAATATCAAGGTTGCCCTTTCGGTTTTTATATTGCCTTGCAATTTTAACAAGCTGGTGTTTTAAACTGACTGTAAATTTTAAGTTATTTGAAATGCTGTCCAGCATTTCATAATCCTGAGAGCTAAAAACATCAGTAAAAGATTTGTTTATTTTTTTTCCTATATCAAACAAGTATTCAAAGTTTACTATATTCCGGGCTATGAGCTTTAACACCAAATCCCGGCTGACTGATTCCGGCTCCAGGTAGTCCGATACTACTTTAAGGCAGAAGATGTTATGGGGTGGCAGAAAATTAAGAGCAGCTTCCATAAAACCGGCGGCCTCCATATCGGCAAAGCCTTCATAAGCCAACCCTGCTTCACCTTTATCAGCAGGACTTAGAAAGGTGTTTACAGCAGCTTCAACAAAATTATGCCTTATCAGCATGTCGGGATAATATGTTCTTTTAAGCTCGTGACAAGTTATTTTATTTGCAATGACCAGTGTGCCGACTTCATATTTATCTGAAAAGGAACCACAAATTCCAATATTGAAAGCTGTTTTTGATGTGCTCTTCGGTGTATGGGCAATTAGCCAGGTGGTTGCAACAACAGATTTTAGTAATCCGACTCCGCTTATTACAAGGTATATTTCTCCATTTGAGTATAAATCAAACCTTGTTGATGAGGGAGCTTTTATCAGGTTAAAGTATTCAATAAGAGGTTTTGCCTCATGAAACAAAGCAGTAGTAATCAGTATCATAAAACTCTCCGTATGTTTAAATATCATTGTGTTAGCTCATATATATGATATTTTACCAGACATGGCTTATGTATTCAAACATCATAAAAATTAACATGTGCTGGTACTATATATTACCGGTATTTATTTGATATAATTGTATGGACAGTTGACAGAAACTATATACTAAATGAAGTTTTGATACATATTATGGTATTATATTTGAAATTAAACATGGAGGTCCTAAAAGCATGAACAGAGATATTACAAATAAAGAATTGATTGACCTTTTGCAAAAATCTGATATAAGCGATATATCTGAAATTATTTATGACATACACCCTGAAGACCTTCTTGATGCAATAAGATATTTTGAGGACAATAAAGCTCTTATATTAGGTAAGCTTCCTGAAGACATTATTGTATCTATACTTGACCAGGCACAGGATGAGGAAAAGGCTGAAATATTAGCGCTTTTTCCTGAAACTCTCCAAAAGAGAATAATTAATGAGATGTCTTCAGACGAGTTAGTTGACCTTTTGGGTACAGTGACCCGTGAAGAAGCAGATGAACTGCTGGTTAAGATTGATGAAGATGATGCCCCAAAGGTTAAACAGCTGATGAGCTATGATCCCCATACGGCTGGAGGAATAATGGCTACAGAGTTTATTGCCATAAAGGACAACATGACAATAGGGGAGGCTCTTGCATACCTGCAGAAAGAGGCTCCGGGGGCAGAAACAGCTTATTATGTCTATGTGCTTACTGAAGCAGGGAAGCTGAAAGGTGTTATCTCATTAAGGGACATTGTATCAAACGGATTTGATGTGGTTGTCTCACAGGTTATGAATGAAAATGTTATAAGTGTTCAGGTTGACACCGATCAGGAAGAGGTTGGACACTTTTTTGAAAAGTATGGATTTTTGATTATTCCTGTGGTTGACGAAAAGGAAGTAATGCTTGGAATTATAACTGTGGATGATATCATAAGGGTTGTAAGGGATGAAGACACAGAAGACATATACCGTCTGGCGGGTGTTAGCGGGAGTGAAAAAATTGAAGGGACTTTGACGAATTCCGTAAAGAAGAGACTTCCATGGCTTTATGTGAATTTGCTGACTGCAATTCTGGCGGCTGTCACCGTAAGCTTTTTTGCAGGCACAATTCAGAAAGTTGTAGCTCTTGCATCATTTATGCCTATTGTAGCAGGTATGGGTGGGAATACCGGAACTCAGACTCTCACAATAATTGTGCGTTCTATTGCCTTGGGAGAGTTAACATTTGGGAATGCCAAAAAGGTTCTTGTAAAGGAAGTTGGAGTAGGTATAATGATGGGGGGAGCAATCGGCTTAACAGCAGGTGTTTTGGGAATGATATGGAATAAAAACTATATTTTTGGGTTTGTAATTGGCATAGCTATGCTTTTAAATATGGTTGTCGCTACGTTTTCAGGGTATGTAATACCTGTTGTGCTAAAGAAGTTGAAAATAGACCCGGCTCTGGCATCAGCGGTTTTTGTTACAACAATAACTGATGTTCTGGGATTTTTCTTTTTCTTAGGGCTTGCAACTGTGTTTATAGACAGATTGAGTTAGAAAAGTTTGAATTATAAGGGAAGATTTCTTAATTCAAACAAGAGCCCGTGGTGATTTTTGCTTCAGCCTGTACAGATCATTACATACCTGCATTCAACCTTTCGGCTGAATACAAGCATTACACAACCCATACAAACCTATGCTCGACCATCAAGGATACCTTAGAAGCCTGCTGCAACCTTTCGGCTGCAGCAAACCTCCAGGATCTAGAGAAAAAAACACCCATACTCTGAAGGTCCCTGCGGAACCCTTGATAATCTTAGCTCGAATATCATACATCCCTTTTAACCGCACTGCAACATTTTGTGCTGCAGTACAGCTTTACAGGACATATAATATTCTTCCCTCCGGCTAATATCGAGCCTTAGCGTCAACACTGACGAAACCCGGTATTAACCTTTGGCCGATCATTATAAAGCCATCAATTGACCTTATAATGATCTTGGCTCAACCATCACGAACCCTTGTGATATTATTATGACCCACAAAACTTTTTTAATGTATGTTAAGTTTACACAAGTAAGGGTATACTTGTAAGATTGTTAACGGATAAAAAAATTCCGAAACATTCCTATATGAGGTGGGTAAATGTTTCGGATTTATTAGGGGAGTTTTTTCATTGTTCGAGAATAATATCGTATTTACTTTGAATTAACATTAGCACTTTTTTATAATATTGATAAAATTCCTTGATTTCAATCATAAAGTGAAAAAGACCGATAAAGTATTGAACCGGCCTTTTTCGTTTGGAAAGTTTGTCGTAATATAATTATAAAAAAGTTATGTGAAGATTTTGTGAAGATTCAGAAAAAAATAAAAATATCACATGAGATATCGGAAACAAAACAAAAACCCTCGAAGCTGTTCACTTCAAGGGTTTTACGTTGGTGCGCCATCGGGGACTCGAACCCAGGGCCCACTGATTAAGAGTCAGTTGCTCTACCAACTGAGCTAATAGCGCATGTTTTTGCCGAACAATTATATATTATAAAAGCTTATCTCAATAATGTCAACAGAAAAATTTAACTTTTTTTATTTTTTATTTTGGAAAAAAAACTGTCTGAAAAAAGTTGACAACAATATGGGGCTGTTGTATAATAACTTTTGCGTGAATGAAAGCACGTAAAACATAATACGCCGAAGTGGTGAAACTGGCAGACGCACTGGACTCAAAATCCAGCGGTAGCGATACCATGTCGGTTCGAGTCCGACCTTCGGCACCAAGGGTTTGAGAGAATTTTAAATTATCTTAAACCCTTTAATTTTACCCGATTTTCTAATAAACTTCTAACATCTTAAAAATCTTCTAACAGAATGCTCTCATTTAGTGTTTTAGCCATGTTTTCCTGCTGTTCTTTGTCTATGTGAGCGTATATGTTAGCTGTGGTTTGTATATCAGAATGGCCAAGCCAAACAGATACTTCTTTCAGGCTGAAACCCTGTTTGAGCAAGAATGAGGCTGTACTGTGGCGAAGGTCGTGAAAGCAGTCGTGCTCTTCTTGGCATTATGACCGCCCCCTTCCTCGGGAATCTTATCACATTTGCTCCATTGTGCCAAGGAACCGTCAGACTGTGTGAAAAGTCAACGAAATATT
>JAAZCB010000701.1 GCA_012513545.1 Clostridiaceae bacterium | reverse complement strand
TCTTGAGTAATTGAAACCCTCCAGACTCCACATATTACAGTAGCCCGCCGGAACCTTCCAGTAGTTTAAAACCGGCGTAGTAAATTCCTTATTCTTAACTGTCTCAATTTCAAAATTAACAATAACATAGCCTTCCTTTAACCAGAACGCTTCCTTGCCATCAAGTCCGTTGTGCTTTCTGGAATACTCGATAACATCATAATCCTTTGGTGCAACATACAGCTCATCTGGAAGGTAATACTCTCCATACCAGTGCTGGACGGACTTCTTAACCTTATCAGGGCTTACTCCTCCCGGTAAAGGATTCCCTCCGTTATTGCCTGTAAAAGTCCTCATTGGTTTCGAGAGAACGGAATTGAAAAACCACCCGAGTTTTGAGTCCTGATTTGCAAAGGTATTCTGGGTTATATCGTCAGAAGTGTCACTGTTTACGCGGTTAAGAACGTTAACCGTATCCTGGATTTCATTCTCGGGAACATTCCTGTACACATCGCCCAATTTTGCATATTTCACATTAGCCTTGTCCCTGTCGCTTCCTATCTTAACAAAGTGATTATCCTTGCCGTCGAAATGTTCACCATACCATAGGTCTACCTCTCTTCTTCCGCTTCCGTCCCTGTTTACAAAATAGAAGGAAGGTTTTATGTTTATGCAGTCATATTCTTCATAATACTTTCCTATGGTTTCGAGCTCAAACCTGAACCTGTATCCGGTTTTCAATGCTCCTACGTTTTTGTAACCGGGATGGCTCCCTTCTGCTACAGGAAGATTCAGTGCCCGGCTTGAACCCATATCAACTCCGTCCTTGTCTTTTGGTCCCACCCAGAAATATTTGCCTGTGTGTTGTGAAGTGTTTTTCCCTGCCCTGAAAACGCTCTCCCAGAGTGGATAGTCTGTTATGTCTGTGACCTTAAAGCCGTATAAGCGTCCTATAACCTGTACATCTATCGTCCTTGCAGCTGTGTAGTTGTTAAGGCTTCCATTGTATAAATCCTGAGTTTTGCTGTCATCATTGCTGTTTACCGCTATTTCCCTGAAATCCACACTGTAATTGCCTTCATCAACCCATACAGGCAGATAAAAGTTTATATCGCCATTGTTGGATACAGGAATCTCATGCCAGGTTCCTGCCGGAATATATGTACCTTTGCTGTCATTTCCCTGGTAAACATCAAAGGGAAATCTGACCTGTTTGCTTCTTGTATACTTCCCAAAGTCTCTGTTTCCATAACCCGGGATGTTATTATGCCTGCCTTCGGTCGGAAGTGTAACAGTGAATACCCGTCCGAGTATAAGTGATTTGCGGGTAGTATCCGGCACAACCTTCTGGTTATGCGCTATATCGTCCGTCATCTCTGCATAACACACTACCGGAGTATGTACTGTAACCCCGTTTATATTGTTAATTGGCTGAACTTCTTCATCGTTTGCGTTTGAATTTACTTCTGCGACTTTTTTATATAATATTGTTCCTGAACTGCTGTGCTTTCCGTTGGGTACATTCTGAGGAATATTTAAATCCCTTGTGTACAGAACATTCTGGTCAATAACGCCACTATCGGGAATTTTCCCGGGCCTTGGGGCAGCCCCATCTTCAAATGAGTTGTCCATTACTGTCTGCCCGTTGAATATCAAAAGGTCATTTCTAACCTTAATTTCATCTACTGCATTCTCTGCATCAGCCTGCCAATCGACGTCCGGTATGGATGGAGCTGTACTTCTCCTGCCTCCGTTTATTACTTCACTTCCAAGGTCGAGATTAACCGTTTCAACCTGGCTGCCGTTTGTTATATCAACTGTACTGATATTGGGTTCTACTATATGTTCGCTTTCTGGAAGGCTATGCTCTATAACTACTTCCGGGTTTTTGTAGTTTTGTGGTTCAAGTTTTATTTTCCCGCCTGGAAGCACTGCATTATTTACCTCTGCATAACTTATTCCGTATACATTTAATGAATCAATAACCCAGTATGAGTAGTTTCTTGAGACTGTATACGTGTTTGTTACTATTCTGGTATCCTCTTTCCAGTCTGAATTCCAGCTTGTATGTCCATTGCATTTATCATTAATCCCGTCACCGTCAGTGTCTTCACACCCTTCACAGTAACTGGTATCATATTCTCCTTCATCCCATCTTAATATATATTTCTTGCCTACTCGTATCTGATAGTCACGTCTTCCGCCTTTTTCGGCAAACCTGTGGTCATACAGGTATTCTTTTCCCAGTACATTTGCATATAAATCCTCGGTAACAGGAATTCCCTGCAATACATCATATTTTTCGTTTCCCCTGTCATCTGCTCTTATAACTCCTGAAGCAGATGAATCCATGCCGTCTCCCATTACAGGAGGCAGGCTTATTCTCTCGTAATAAAAGTTTATGTTCATACTGTTATATGATCCGTCATAATTGAAAAAAACCGCTCCCGAGTTTATGGAAGGACTGTCCGGAGGGTTGTCCCTCCCGGCTTTATAGCCAATATACCTGTAGCCTGATATATTGGCAGGCTGAAATGTGTATTCACCGCCATTAACTATTCTTTCCGTCCTGTCGTGGCCCAAAAGCGGCGTTCCGTCTGTTAGAAAATGCTTTATCACAGCTTGTCCGCCTGCTCCTCTTGCATAAAACTTTACTGTTATAGGATACCAGAAATACAGTCCTACAGCTCCGGCATTATTGAAGGTGTTCCATCCAATTCTTACATCGTTCGGACCATTGCCGCGTATAAAGCTGTCTGTGTCTATGCTTATTCTTTCTGAGCCTTCCGGATCTGCAGGTTGCTTGGGTTTTAGCCGTCCTACATTGTCCTGTATGAATTCATAGCACAGTTCACCCTGATCATAGTTATATATGTCTGTTCCGTGGGCAGCGCCGTATGTTGATCCATTTTGCCAAAGGGAATATACGTTGTAGCCATAATTTGAGTCAACTGTTGGGATTGTTTTATTAAGTGAACTAACATACATTCTGTAATCTCCGGTACAATTAAATTTAGGAAATACTTGAATATATAAATTATTATCATCATATGTATATGAAGGCCTGTTTTTCCCTTTAGTTTCAATAAGTTTATCAATATAAAGTCCATCAGTTGACTTTTCTAAAAGTATATCGATATCTCCGCCATTTGTTACATGGGTCTTTACAAAATCAGGTAAAGGGAATGTAAAATTTACTTTTACTCCTTCACTTATTAATGCGTTAGCTAAATCTTCCGGATTTGCCCAATTATCAGGAGATATAGAATCCTTTATTTGCAGTTGATCATCTAAAGGTCCATATCCCCAATAACCACCTGAATAATGCCATAGTTCTATACTTGTCTTCTGATAATCGCTTGCAAGAAATCTGCCAGTTACTTCTGATTCATCTGAAATTATAAAATTCACATTATTCTTAGCCCATATCTTTTCTGAAGTAAAACATAGTATTAATACTAAAATAATTATAAACGAAGCTTTTATTATAAACCTTACCATTGAAACAAAGCCTCCCAGTTAAAAGGTATTGTGTCCATTATATCCGGCGACTGTTTTTTAAACTCTTTCTTAGAGAAGTTCAAGAAAAACCTTCCATCTTCTCCTCCAGCGTTTTTTGCTACCCATGCACTTGCACCAAAATATTCCAACTGCTCTTTACCACCTGAAAGTTCAAATTTAAACGTTTTACCTGTATACATCCTTATTTCTGGTCTCCCACTATCCCCCACATAAAAATAGTCACCTTTGCCATTCTTATAATTAATAACTATTTGTACATTCCATTTATAACCTGCAGGAAGATTTGGAACATAGCCTTCTATATAATTCTTATTACCAACTTTGCTGACTTTAATTGACTTAAACAGCTTTTCTACAAACTCCTGCTGTTTGTCAAGCTTCATCGAGCCATCATCAACAGTACCCTCGGGTTCTACCACATCATTCACCCTGTCAAACTGTA
>JAAZCB010000700.1 GCA_012513545.1 Clostridiaceae bacterium | reverse complement strand
TTTTTATTATGAGCCATTTCCCGAAGGGAAATCAGGCAAAAAGCGAGGGACTCGATGTCCCGCAGCTTTTTATTTATAAAGCCCACAAATAAGATCAAAAATTTGATATGTCATTATTTTTACTAAAAATCAGTAATATTTATCGGTAATTATTGTACAGTTTACCGATTAACATTCCCTCATCTGTACTGTATACTATAAATGTACGTTGAATTTTTAACATACTTTTTCCTCTATACATATTATTATCTGCGGCCTTTAATTAGCTGCAGTTTTTTGTCTGATTCAAGAATTAATATATATATTGTTAAACAAGGGAGCTTCCCCCCTGGCCCCCTTGTTTTTTAATTATTTTTGTTATTCGACTTTACCACTTACAGGCTTATATTCTCACCCTTTAGTATTTTGTTCATATTTCTTACTGCACACATTTTCCCACACATTGTACATGAATCTTCGTGTTCGGGGATTGAGCCTTCTCTGTATTTCTTCGGTTTTTCGCCATCTATGGAAAGCTCAAACATCCTATTCCAATCAAGTTCCTTTCGTGCTTCACTCATTTTATAGTCCCATTCTCTGGCGCCCTTAATACCTTTTGCAATATCTGCAGCATGAGCAGCAATTCTCGAAGCTATTATCCCCTCTTTCATATCGTCAAGATCCGGAAGCTTCAAATGCTCAGCCGGTGTTACATAGCAAAGAAAGTCCGCACCATTTGCAGCTGCAATTGCACCCCCTATGGCGCTTGTTATATGGTCGTACCCTGGTGCAACATCTGTCACAATAGGTCCAAGTACATAAAACGGTGCACCGTGACAAAGCCTCTTTTGAAGAATCATGTTTGCAGCAATTTCATTAATTGCCATATGTCCGGGTCCTTCTACCATAACCTGTACATTACGTTCCCAGGATCTTTTTGTAAGTTCCCCCAATACAATCAATTCCTCAATCTGAGAGGCATCTGTTGAATCGTTTATACTTCCGGGCCTCATTGCATCCCCAAGGCTCATGGAAACATCATACTCTTCAAATATTTCCAGCAATCTGTCGAAGTGTTCGTAAAAAGGGTTCTCATTTCCTGTTAATTCCATCCAGGCAAATATCAGTGATCCACCTCTTGAAACAATATTTGTAAGTCTGCCGTTCTTTTTGAAGCGTTCTGCTGTCTGCCTGTTAACGCCTGCATGAATTGTCATAAAGTCGACACCATCTCTTGCATGCTTTTCAACTACCTCCAAAAACTCTTTAGCTGTTATTTCTTTCAGTTCCTTGTCGTAATATCCTATTGCATCATATACAGGGACGGTACCTATCATAGCTGGTGAAATCCTGACAAGTTCACGTCTGAAATCACTTGTTTTACCGAAAGAGCTAAGGTCCATAATTGCTTCAGCCTTTAATTCTATTGCCTTTTTCACCTTCTCCATTTCCAGGTCCATATTGCAGCAATCCTTTGAGATACCGAGATTGACATTTATTTTTGTTCTAAGTCCTTCTCCTATACCTTCCGGATCAAGACTCTTGTGGTTCCTGTTTGCAGGTATTATAACTTTGCCAACAGCCATCAGGCTCAGGATTTCTTCAACATTTCTGTCTTCCTTTCCTGCCACAAGCTTCATTTCTTCTGTAATAATACCTTTCCTTGCTGCATCCATCTGTGTTGTATACATTTAAACAACCCCTCCTAAAATCCTATCCTTTATTTTTCCCGCTATATCCTCAGCCCTAAAGCTGATACCAGCAGCTTACCTGAAGAATAATAGCCTTCCACTATCATGGTATTACACTTTACTTTGTTAAAAGCTTCTACCTCCTACCCAATATATATTATATGACCCCATCAAAAAACGCCTACCTTTATTAGGTAAGCGTAATCAATAAGCATTTCTTCTTATCGCTTCCCTACGACAGTTCTAACTGTATCAGGTTCAAAGGGTTAAGATTAATTAATCTTTCTCAGCCTATCGGCACCCCTAGCTTATGCAATGCATCTTAAATTCCCATACAATAAAACTCCTGCTAACAACTTGATTTAAGAATGCAAAACACATATTAATTTTTATAGCATTATATATTAATAGTCTATTAAAGTAAAGTTAAACAATCCCACAATTAGCATTTATTTCATCCCAGAGCTCATCCCTTCCCTGCTTTGTCTCGGAGGAAAAAGGAATTATCTTAATATCATCATCAAGCATTAAAACTTTTCTGATATCGGTAAATCTTTCCTTTATTTTTTGTTTTGGTATTTTATCAATTTTAGTACTGACTATTATACTGGGTATACCCTTATTCAACAGCCATTCATACATCATCTTGTCGTTTTCTGTTGGAGAATGCCTGATATCCACCAGCATAACAATAAATTTCAACTGCTTTCTGGAATTTAAATAGGTCTCGATTATTTCTCCCCAGCATTCCTTCATCGTCTTTGAAACCTTTGCATATCCATAGCCCGGAAGGTCCACAAAGGAAAGCTCTTCGTCAATGTTATAGAAGTTGATTACTCTTGTCTTTCCCGGTGTTGAGGCAACTCTTGCAAGTCCTTTCCTGTTCAGCATCGAGTTAATCAATGAAGACTTTCCTACATTTGATCTTCCAACAAAAGCAACTTCAGGAATATCCTTTTGGGGATACTGCTCCTTTCTGACAGCAGTTTGTTCATGCCTTGCGTTATTCA
>JAAZCB010000699.1 GCA_012513545.1 Clostridiaceae bacterium | reverse complement strand
TTTAAAGAATAAGTTGGTGTATATATTTATTTATTTTCCTTCGCTCTTTATTGTTACAATCTTTGGGCTTGCCAATTCGGCAAATGACAGGTATAAGCTGATAAGGACTGAGGCCGGTTGGATAAATGTATCTGAAAACAAATGGGAAGACTGGTTTTACAACATTTATTTTATAAGCATCACAATTATTGTAATATGGATGATATTAGACTGGGGTATAAAATCGAAGGATTTAAAAAAGAAAAAACAAGCATATACAATCCTGGCTTCATTTGGAATTGCAAGTATAGGCGGGACAATGACTGAAATAGTTTTGAATGCATATACCTCATATACGGTTCCACAAATAGCACCTATTATTGCCATACTGCCGATTATGGCAGTTTTGTATTCATACAGGCGTTATGGGCTGATGAACTCGAATAAAAACAGTATTACTGAGCCTGGAAAAATACTAAGCGATGCAACACTTGTTAAACTATATAATTTCATGTCGATAGTATTTATATTCGGAGGTCTTTTGTGTTTTGTTGCACTGTATTTTTTCTATTCTGTAAAACTACACATTAATTATGTTCTATTATACAGTTTTTCCTTTTTCTTAATTGGAGCAATACTTTATATTATAAATAGGTCACCGGTCAAGTCTGATATTAAAGAATTGCTGCTGGTTACTATTGTAGCAATACCGATACTGATTACTACATTTGTATTTATGGATAATGCCAACATAACTGTATGGGCAATACCTGTTATTGCAGTAATGATGTGTGTACTTTTCAGTAAACGCAGAATAATAATAGAACTGGGTATTTTCATATTTGTGACGCAAATATTTGTCTGGCTCAGAGTACCGAATAAAATGGTTCATATTGGTGGTTCAGACTACCTTACACGAATGGGCATCTATTGTATAATTCTCTGGCTTGCATTTTACATAAATAAACTGTACAAATGCCGGCTTGAAGAAAATGAAGCACAAATATGATTTCAAAAGGCAGTTTCAAAAATCTCTGCCGACTTTGTAACTGTGACGGAATCCAATCTTTATGAAAAAGTTAATTTTCTGCTTGAAGAGAGCGGAAAGTATTTTGAGGCAGACAGGTCATATCTGATTAGCTTATCTGAAGATTTGAATACTGTTGAGTGGTGTTCTGAAGGTATCGAAAGATCAGAATTTATTATTCCTCCTGATGTTTGTGAGGCTTCACCCGAATCATGGTCAAAACAGATATTCGGAAATAGTATGGTACACATACCGGATATTGAATTAATGCCGCCGGAAATGGGTAAAGGAAAGGGAATTCTTGAGCAGCTTGATGTTAAGTCGCTGCTATCCATGCCGGTTTTTAATAGGGGTGAAATCCAGGGAGTACTGCTCTTTTCAACAATAAAGGATAAAAAGGTCTGGCAGGAAGAACACCAGGATTTACTGAGAATACTGGTAAATCTATTATCGGATGCAATAATAAAGGTAAAAGCTGAGAGAAAAATAAACTATATGGCATATTATGATGGACTTACCGGGTTGCCGAACCGTACATTGTTTATAGACAGGCTCGAGCAGGCGATATATTTAGCCAAAAGAAATGAAAAACTGATTGGTGTAGTTTTTTTGGATATTGACTCATTTAAAATGATAAACGATTCAGCCGGGCATTTTGGTGGTGATGAGGTGCTAAGAGAGCTTTCTTCAAAACTATCCGAAGGACTTCGAAAACATGATACTGTTTCACGCTTTAGCGGGGATGAATTCCTGATTCAGATTACCCAGGTTGATAAAGAAGAAGATATACTCAAGA
>JAAZCB010000698.1 GCA_012513545.1 Clostridiaceae bacterium | reverse complement strand
CGGTGAGCTTATGCTCAAGCTTGCAGATGGGACACTGCTTAATGCTGCAACTATGACTCCAATTGATGTAAAGCCGGGAGATACCGTTGATTTTATTATAAAGAGTAATATTAACAACCAGATAATAATGGAGACCTTGAAAAGCGAAGGCGGAGACAAAAAAGCAGCCGAAACAGCAACAGTTTTGAAGAAGGAACTTGCAGATATTGGTATCAAACCTGATTCACGCGCATTAAAAGTAGCTGCGGAATTAAAGTCCAAGGGAATTCCTTTGGATAAAGTGTCCTTTGACAAGATTCTTGAAAACATAGTCAGATTCAGGGATTTATCACCTGAAAAGGCAGCATATTTAGTTTCTAAAAATATTATTCCTGCAGAAAAAAGCATATCAAGCCTGAATCAGATAGTTGAACAAAAGTTAAAGCTTGGTACTGAAATTGAAAATCTATTCCGAGAGATTTCCGGTATAACGGATGAAGAAACAAAGGGGCTTATTGCAAAGAAACTGTCGTTGACTGAAGTTGAAAGGCAATTAAATGAAAAGCCCATGAACATGTCGGCATTAAAAAGCGAAAAGGATACCTTTAAAACCAATGTACCAGTTAGTGATATTGTAAATAAGGAATTTGAAGTCCTTAATAACGCCAGTAAAACACTTGAATTAAAACAGAAAATAATTGATTTAATAAATAATAGTGACCCGGAGAACATAAAAACGCCTCAAAAGCTTTTTGAAATTATTAAATCAGGGCTTGGTGAGCACAAGAATATAATTTTTACAGATAAAGGAAATATTGACATAACACTTGGAAATATTGTTAATAGATTAAAAGAGCAATCTGAAAACCAGGATAAAATTAACGAGGCTGCTCAAAACAAAGTGGTAAGGGACACGGTAAAGGGATTCGAAAAGGATGATTTGAGTTCAAGTCTTGAAAAGTTATTTTTGAAATTTGACACAGGTACAATTAAGGAAGACGTAAAAAATATTTATAAGGATATGTTTGAAAAGCTTGAAATAATCAAAAACACTGTCATGAATTCAAGTATTGAAAATAGGGATTCCATACTCTTAAAGGTTGACAATCTTCAGAATAATATCAAATTCATTAATGAAATAAATAATCATGCAGCATATTTTCAGATACCTGTTAAATTCTTTGACAAACATGCTTCAGGAGAGTTATATGTACTAAAAAGAGAGGCAGCAAAGAAAAGAATTGATCCCCAGGATTCAACCTTATTCATATCATTGAATACACCTAACCTTGGACAGGTAGATTCTCTGATTAGCGTTTACAGGAAAAACATAAGTTTGAATATGAGAGTTGAGAGTGAAGAAATTATAGGTTACCTGAAAGAAAGCTGCAGAGAACTCTATAATGGTTTAGATCAAAAGGGTTACAAGCTTGTTGATATAAAATACCGACTTTTGGGAGAAGAAATAAACCTTCTGAATGTTGAGGAAGTTGTTAAGAAAGAATTCCAATCCAAAAGACAAAATATTGACTTTAGAATTTGAGATGAAATTTATTATAATTGAAGTAAAGGTGGTGTGACAATGCCCCAGAAGAAGGAAAAAATTAAGCAGGTAGCAGCTTTAAAGTATTCTCCGGATAATAATGATGCGCCTCAGATAATAGGTCTGGGTAAAGGCGAGACGGCAGAAAAAATACTTGAAATTGCAAAGGAAAGAAATATTCCGGTTTATAAAAATGAAGAACTTGCACAGACCTTGAATACCTTGAATATAGGTGAAGAAATACCACCTGAACTGTATGAAATTGTTGCCGAAATACTTGTGTTTATTGGTAATCTTGATAACAGACTTGGAGACAGAAAATGAAGATAGATAAAGAGAATAAAAGAGCTACTGGTTCTTTGGGTGAAGAGGCAGCAGTTCAGTATCTTAACAAAAACAATTACAAGATATTGGAGAGAAATTTCAGATACAAAAAAATGGGTGAGATAGATATTATTTCCCGGGAAAAGAATTATTTATGCTTTATTGAGGTAAAGACCAGAAGTTCCAACGCATACGGGCTTCCAAGAGAAGCAGTGAATTATAGAAAGCAGGAGAACATAAGAAAGCTTGCACAAATTTATTTGAGCAGGAATGGAATGTATGACGAGAATATAAGATTTGATGTAATCGAGGTTTATATTGAGAAAAAAGCTTGTGAAATTGAAGTGAAAAATATAGAATTAATAAAAAATGCATTTTAAAGAACGAAATTTACAGGGGGTTACTTGCAGTGCATGAAGGTCACAGGAAACGTCTTAAGGAAAGATTTTTGCGTGAGGGTCTTGATAATTTTGAACAGCATCAGATTCTAGAACTGGTTTTGTTTTTTTCAATCCCAAGAAAAGACACTAACGAAATAGCGCATAATTTGCTTTTGAAGTATGGGTCCTTATCCGGAGTTTTTGAAGCGGAATTTAAGGACCTTATTGATACACCCCAGATAGGGGAAAATACGGCGTTTTTACTGACGTTGATACCAGATCTTGCCAGGCGCTATTTCAATGACAAATGGAGGGATAAGAAGGAACTTAACAGCTCAACCAAAGCAGGTGAATATGCAGCAACGCTTTTTACAGGAAGGCAGTATGAAGCCCTTTTTGTTATCAGTCTTGATGCTCAGAATAAAGTGAATTATGCTGAATTGGTGCATGAAGGTACAATAAATGAAGCGCCGGTTTATCCGAGGATGATAGTTGAATCAGCTCTCAGGCACAAAGCCAATAGTGTTATATTGGCACATAACCATCCGGGTGGGAGTTTAAGTCCGTCAAGAGCCGACATTGAAGCCACCGAAAGGATACGTGCCGCTCTTGAGGGTATTTCCATAAAGGTGGTTGATCATATAATTGTATGTGGAAACAATTTTACAAGCTTTGCTGAAAAAGGACTTATCTGAAGTTATCATATATTAAGTTCAGGATGCATAAATATAGTTGTTAAAAGTTTCAGTTAAGGTATTATTTATAGGGGTTTAATTAAGTTTAAATAAGTCAGGCGGATGATTGATTATGATTATTGTTGATGCACATTGTGATACGATTACTAAAATAATGGAGCTGAATACAGGCTTTCACAGGAATAATTGTCATATTGACCTGGAAAGACTAAAGGCAGCCGGAAGCATGGTCCAGTTTTTTGCTGCTTTTATTGAGCCTTCCTATGGACAGGCGTATTCACTCAGAAGAGCTCTGCAGATAATTGACAGGCTCTATGAAGAGGTGGAAACACATAAAGATGATATGATGTTGTGTTGTAATTACAACGATATTGAAACTGCAATCAATCAGGGAAAAGTTGCTGCAATGCTTTCTATTGAAGGCGGGGAGGCTCTTCAGGGCGATATTGCTTCTCTTAGAATGTTATACAAGCTCGGTGTAAGAAGCATGTGCCTTACATGGAATTACAGGAATGAGATTGCAGATGGAGTAAAGAATGGAGAATCGGGTGGAGGCCTTACTCCTTTCGGAATAAAAGTAGTTGCCGAGATGAATAGGCTTGGAATGCTTGTTGATTTATCACATATATCAGAAAGGGGCTTCTGGGACGTAATGGAAGCGTCGTCATCCCCTGTTATTGTTTCCCATTCAAACGCAAAAAAGCTATGTTCTCATGTAAGGAATCTTAACGATGATCAGATAATAGCTGTCAGAGATAACGGTGGGGTTATAGGAATAAACCTTTACCCGGATTTTCTAAGTGATAGCTCTGAAGCATCAATTAAAGACGTTATAGCTCACATTGAATATATTTCAGGGCTTATAGGACCTGAGCATATTGGTCTGGGTGCAGACTTTGACGGGATTGAAAAGGTACCGCAAGGCTTAGAGGGCATACAGGACATATATAAGATATTCAATGAGCTCGAGAAATTAAATTATTCTTCCCGTAACATAGAAAAATTTGCCGGCAGGAACTTTTTAAGGCTGATAGAAAACGTGTTATAGCCTGTCCATTATTTGTTATAAAACTCAAAGTACTTTTCCAGGTTTGCCGCCCAATAATCTGTCGAGTGGCCACCTTCACCTATAGTACAGGTCGAATTAATGCCTCTTTTTATAAGTGCGTCATGAATTTTTCCTGTATCGTCTACAAATCCATAATCATCTTTTCCGCAGTCAAGGAATACTTTTATGTCAGAAAGTCCTTTTTTCTGGGCAAATTCGACCGGGTCTCCACTATCGTTTACTGTTTCAGCCGAATACAACCAACTGTCAAAAGAGCTATCTGAAAAGTCATATATCCAGGACGCCGGACTGTGACCTCCTGCTTTTCCAAAGAGCTTAGGGTTATGGAGTGCAGTTTGAATTGCAATGAAGCCACCCATGGATACACCTCCGATGTATCTGGACTCATTGGATTTTATAGTAGCATAATGCGAATCTATATAAGGAACCAATTCTTTGCATATGTATTCCCCGAATAAGTCCTTGTTGGCCTTTTCCTTATCACTGATGTCTGAAGTCAGAATAAAGTTGTTTAAGGTTTCGGTGCATACAATAATAAGGGGTTTAATTTTATTCTGGCGTATTAGCCTGTCGGCACAATTTTTGGCATCAAGACGATTGAACCAATCCCATTCGTTGCCATGAGCACCATGCAGTGCATACAGTACCGGATATTTTTCACCGT
>JAAZCB010000697.1 GCA_012513545.1 Clostridiaceae bacterium | reverse complement strand
CGCCGCTATAAGAGCAGTGCGTGTTATAAACTGATTATTTCTTTTCATTAAAAAAACTCCTTTCGAATATATTCTCGGAGTCACTAAAAAACCTTGATTTTTTAAGTGGGTGCCAAGAAAACACTATATAATCTTTAATTTAACTGCCTAATTATAATATATAATTATTTTATTTTCAAGGACTATTTTTGTGTTAAAGGAACTTCTAATAAAAATGTTGAAGTGCTTTTTAGACACCTCAACATTCGAAATAGAACCTGAATTATAAACCGGAGGTCTGTCTGCCGGACCTCTTTCTATATTTGCATTATTTGTTCTTGGTTACACTTTCACCAGCAATTCTACCGGAAACAATTATTTCTGCTACTGCATTACCGCCCAGACGGTTACCTGCAAAGAATCCTGCCGTAACTTCTCCTGCAGCATATAGACCTTCGATAGGTTCACCGTCTTTATCCAATACACGACGGGAAGTATCAACTACTAAACCGCCCATTGTATGGTGAGTTGATGGAGCCAGGTAACGAACTGCCAGCAAGCCGTCTTCTTTAAATGAGTCGTCTTCGTTGTAGTTTCCGATTAATGCTGTTGCAGCGGATTTTGGCACATCCAGCTCATGTAAGGTATCGGTGCGAACTGCAGTATCATATTCAATTATCGTGTTCTTAATTGTTTCTGCATCTATTTTTAACAATTCAGCTGCTTCTTCAAGGGTACAAATATACAGCCTGCCTGCCACGTTGTTATCCTTTGTTCTGTTTCCTGCATTGGATATTTCTACGAACAAACCGTTTTCTCCACCGTAGTCAAAAGCGCCTTGACACAGAACGTCACGCTCAGCACTTTCATTTACATATCTCTTTCCTGCATTAGGTGTTCCGGAGGGGCTGATATAAATTACGTTTTCACCTGTACCCATGGCCAAATGACCTGTATCAACCCAGCCTAAAGGCATTAACTGTGTGAAATCCATACCTTTAGTTGCTGCTCCCACTTTTTGAGCCATCAATAATCCTTCACCCATGGCTAAAGGACGGTTTGTGGATAAAATATCGGGTTTCAAATCCTCTTTATTCCAATAGTCGTTTGTTTCGATAACCATATCAACATTATATGCATATCCGCCTGTCGCCAAAATTACTCCCATGTTTGCGGTTATTTCAACTTCTGTTCCGTCATATTTTACAGCTTTAACACCGGTTACTCTGCCCTTACTATCTGTAATAAGTTCAGTTGCCTTTGTCCTGTACATGATTGTATTCTTTTCATTAGCGTTCAATACAGTATTCAATGGAACTGCAAAATATGCACCCCATTTTCCTTCAATTTCTTCTCCGTTTACCATACCGCCGATAAAACGGTTAATTCTTTGCCACAAGCAACCTATTAAAGTTCCTGTAGAAGAAGCATTCTGGAACAGGGAACCTTGATCCATTAACCATTCTTTTGTTGGAAGTATTTCTGTACATAATTGATGTACTAAATCATAATCACTGTATATCCATTTTGTTTTATCGTTGTTTAATCTTAGTCCGCCGTAGTAAGTTTGGAAAATATGTAATTCTACGGTACTGAACAAGGTTAAATCAGTTTCTTTCGCTCCGGCTGCCAATTTTGGTTCAGCCCAATCTAAGTAAGCCCTTATCTGTTGTTTTAAAGTTCTCAAAGTTTCCAAATATTCCTGATGAACTCCACGGTTAGGCAAATCATAATCATCTACAGACTTAATAGCATCAGGATTTTCTATTTTATCATTAAATGGCTCTTCACTCCAGTTCAGAATCATGCGCAAGGTATCCAGACGACCTTTTTCAGATTTAGCTTTTTCGAAAGTTTCTCCGGTATATTCATATACACCTGTAGTTGCATCCGGGGTATTTGGATCCCAAACCAGGCAGTCTAAAACAGCCTGGAATGAACAACCGGATACAAGGGTATTACCACCGGCTTCCGGCTCCTTTTCAATAATACAAACGGTAGCACCGTTTTGGGCAGCTGATGCTGCTGCACTTACGCCTGCACCGCCTGCGCCGACAACAACAACATCAAATGTATCAACTATTTTTTCTCCGGGTTTCAATTCAAATGGTATTTTACCAACACGCAGATTGTTTTTATCACAACCTGCTTGAGCAGCAGCATCTTCAACTGCACGTAAAACAGCGTTGCTTGTCAAAGTAGCACCGGATACCGCATCAACACCTGTTGATGTATGAGCCTTAATTGCTTCAAACATTATGTCAAAAGCAGGTGTTCCAACATGGTCAGTTTCCTTTGAACTTACCAATTTAATGTCTGTGATGGTATCTTCTGAAAATGTTACATCAATAACAACTTCTCCACCGAATCCGACACCTTTACCCGTATATGTTCCGGGAGTAAAGGAAATCGCAGTTTCTTCTTTTACTTCTTCCTCTTCCTCTTCGGGTTTGGCGGTTTCAGTTTCTGTTTTCCGACATCCGGCAAACGTTAACAATAAGCAAAGAATTAGAACTAAAGCTACAATTCTTTTTAAATTATTCATACTCAACCTCCCTTAAAAAATTTATATATTTTATTTTACTCTTACGTAAATAGAATAATAAATAGTAATATTTTTTTCAAGATATATTTTTCATAAGGTATGTTTTTCTACAAATATTTATCCCCAATATTTGACAAATAGCATAAACAAGCACCTACCCAACAACTAAATCAAAGATTGCTGTTGGGTACCCGATTAACTGTTGTATGCAAAAAAAATAGAGCCACATTTCTGTAGCTCTATCAATTGAAATCTTATCCAAATTATCTCTTGCGTAATTGATGTAGAAAATTAAATCGTCTAAAAAGTACTATATAAAGTACTATAATTAAATTTCAACTACTATATATTGATATATCTAAATTTAATATTTTAAACCGCGTGTAAATCGTGCGTAAATGCCTAAAAGCAATTGCCTTACCTCTCAAGTATTAGAAGCCTTTGCTGATAATCAATTGTAACGAGAAATTGACAAAGAACATCAGCACCTATTGTAGCCATTATCTCTTTTTCAATGCCCCGTCCTACAGCTCGCTGTGAATGAACTGAAACAGATGGAAAACTAATCTTAAAACTTCCAATCTCTATATTCTGTAGTTTAACTCTTCCGAATACATTCTGTTTTACACTTATTTTACTTGCAATTTCACTATCTATTACACTGACAGATGCCCCTGTGTCAACCATTGCATAGTATTCTTGTCCATTTATTCTAACTGGTATAACTATATAACCTTCTCCGCTTCCTTCCATAGTCAAAAAGTTAAAAACCTGCCGATTTTCGCTGGTGACAATATTATCAGGAAGTGATGATTTGCTAACGGCTACTTTCTTACTCTCATAATCCAGAGTAATCCTACCTGCCTTAAATGGTTCAAACCCGAAATAATTGTCTTTCCCATCAATAATAATACCTGAACCAAGTTCCATTTGCTTGCCCTCAATATAAAAACTATTCACTTTAAATCGAGATGACTTAGATATTAAAGCACCTTCTGAGTTATATACATTGGCATAGTTGTCTATTTGGAAATTGCCTTTTTGTGCTACTTGTTCAGAGACACATATGCCAAAGGCATTTCCCGTATCAAAGTAAGCCTCTGCCTCTGCTCCATTCAAT
>JAAZCB010000696.1 GCA_012513545.1 Clostridiaceae bacterium | reverse complement strand
TTCCATATGTAAAATAAAGAAAAAATGAGTAAAAATATTGGAAGACCATAAACGATTACCTTTTTATAAGCCATACAGAATTCACCTTTCGCATTCTATCAATTATTTAATTTATATGAAAGGCAGTACTTGGACTATAATAAATACTGAAAATATACCCGATAAAATATTAACAGAGAGGTTTGATTATATTTAATATTAATGCTAAGATTTAATTATAGACAGCAATTTTAGGGGGAAGTTTTATGTCTTTTAAGGTTAAGGAAGAATTGGTCAGAGTATCTGCAAAGATGTACGGCAAAGGAATGGTCAACGCTTATGAGGGCAATTTATCCATACTTGTGGATGACAGAGTTTATATAACGCCAAGCGGCAAGTGTAAGGGCTTTTTAACTGAAGACATGATAGTAGTAACAGATTTGGAAGGAAATATTCTAGATGGCATGTATAAGCCGTCTTCCGAGATAAAATTACATCTTGCCGCATATAAATACAGGGAGAACATTGGTGCTGTTGTTCATGCTCACCCGCCTTATGCAACTTCGTTTGCAATAGCCAATAAACCAATTGAAACCAAAGCATATGCTGAGGTTATAATGTTTTATGGCAAAATACCTGTGGCTAAGTATGGAACACCTTCGAGTGACGAAGTATTTGCAGACGTCCGGGAATATATCAAGGAGTACGACATTATTCTTCTTGCGAACCATGGTGTCATGTCTGTTGGTAGTAATATCTATGATGCTTTCTTTAAAATGGAGGCTGCAGAAAGTATTGCCAAAACGCTTTTGTTGGCCAAGCTGTTGGGAGGGGCAAAGAATCTTCCTCAGGACAAACTTGATGAATTACAGGACATACGATTGAGGAAGCAGGGGAAGTAAAAGGCATTATTACCCCTGGGGCAATGCAGGGAAATAAAAACATATATCATAATCATAATTAATATGATATTATTATATTATGGAAAAGGTGATTTGATACCTTTTTCCTTTTCATTTCAGTACTCCTTGATTATGAGTTGAGAAGTTATTTTTGTTATAAAGAACTTGCTTAATAAATACTTTACCGGGAGTGATATTATGAATTTTGTTAAAGGGATAACCGATTTGCTGGCAAATCTTAATGGATTTGGTTTAACAATTGTATTTCTTACTCTGGCAGTTTTTATTTTTTCCTTTATTGTCAATTTTGCTGTCCGAAGAAATTATATAAAAATGCAGATTGACCTTGAAAAAAGCGATAACAAAAAGAATGAGAAATTCAAAACCGAGCTTTTGAACAAAATAGTCGAGTCGTATAAAAATACTGCCTTAATTAATTATAACGAAGTTAATACCCAGGCAATAATTGAAAACTGGTTTAATGCCAGGTTAAGTTTTCTGCTTGTCAGTGAAAGGTTTATCAAGCATACCGTTTCACTACTTATCACACTGGGCTTGCTTGGAACCTTCCTTGGCCTGACTTTGTCAGTCAGCCAGTTGGCCCGCGTATTTGATAATATAAAGGATGCAAATGCCTTTTCGAAAGACCTTATAAGTTTGCTTATACCCTCTGTTTATGGGATGGCAGTAGCTTTTATAACGAGTCTTGTGGGTGTA
>JAAZCB010000067.1 GCA_012513545.1 Clostridiaceae bacterium | reverse complement strand
CGCCAACGCCAAAGCCCGGCCAGGGATTTATCCTGGTGGACAAGACCAAACACAAAGATGACAAATGATTTTGCCAAGGATGACGCCAGCCAGGGCTTATTACGGATGAAGACATTTGATGATGTATTCAGGCCGCGGCTATTTTCATAAATGAGAACACATCCAATGTTATTATCATTTCAGTCTGAAAATGATAATAACAAAGCGCTTACTGCGATTGCCAGGAAGTTTGCTAGAATAGCCCCGTAATGGTTAATCTGGTTATAATTAAACCAACAGTACCCACCACGCCTCTGCAATGCAAGCGCACCGAGGTGGGTCATTTATTTCTGTTTTCAATAAATACTTTGTGTGTTTTTGCTGCTGCAATCTGATTTAGAGCAATCTTCTACCATGTGTACTTTGGCTTTTTTTAGAAAATGATATGTTCAAAATGAGATCCAAACTAGTCGCCCAATAATCGCAAACCATCTTTGCTTGATTTGCTTTTGGTTGTGAAGCGAATACAATTAATGAGAATCCAATCAAAGCAAGCCTTGCAGTGCGATTCTAAACATCGAGGTGATCAATGCAGCCAGTTAGCCCATCACTTTTCAATCTGTTTGCGTCCAAAAATCCCCAGTATTGGAAATCAATTGAAGGTTGCGAGATAATTCATAAAGTATGGGGAAGATGCATTATAGAAAAAGTAGATCTACCACAGAAGGTAATAATTGCCCTGAGTCAAGAAACTCGCCAGCCACCCAACATCCTTCTCGTCGCACTTTAGATCCTTTGGAAGAAGAAGCCGGAAAGATTAGATATCAGAACAATTTTGAGAATAGTCAGACGCCAAAAGAAAAGAGAAACGGAAAACAAGTAAATCAAGAACTCGAAACAAGCAACAAGATCGAGCCAGGCGAAAAACACTTTACGATATTTTATGGAGATACAGGGCATAGCTATGAATCCATCCTCGGACCTTACTTACCGGAGGCGAAGAGCATTGAAATTGAAGATCCCTATATCCGAGCACCACATCAAATCCAAAATCTTGTACGTTTCTGCGAAGCTATTGTAAAAATCTCTAATATTAAACGAATAGATTTGAAAACAGGATACGATGACGATTACCAGAAAATGGAGGCAGAACAGAAATTAGGAGAACTGAAGCAGAGCCTTCTAGAGATTGATATAATCTTTGATTTTGATTTTAATCCCAATATCCATGATCGAGAGATGCGTCTTGATAATGGATGGGTGATAAAAATTGGGCGCGGTTTAGATTTTTACCAAAAACCACAAAGTTGGCATGAAATTGGATCTAATGATCTATCCTTGAGGAAATGCTTAGAAACGAAAGTTGATATTTACAAAGTTGATTGATGCTGTAAGCGAAAAAACAAAATCTAACGTAGCTGGGCAGGTTAAAAAATGGCTTTCATAATACCAATGATGACTTGGCTCTCTAAACAGTCTAAGGATGTCCTATCCGAATCACCCACTTGGATAGGAATCATTGATTACAACGCGTGTCAAACTACTACTAACAACTTCTCCCAAGAAATGCTTAAATGCTATATAGATCCCAATGAATTGAAAACCATTTCCGCAAATTCAAAAATGGCTTGTGAAGACGTGTTTGATAGATTATTGCCAACCAAAGCACAACTCAAGAGCGGCGACTTTGGTGAAATATTCTCCCGTAGTGTTTTACAAGAGAGGATGGTAGATAGCTCATTTCCTAACTATCGTTGGAGACATAGAGAATATGAAAATGACACAGTAAGAGGTGTTGATCTAATAGGATTTGTAGTAAAAGGCACTAGTGACTCTAATGAAGACACTTTAATCTGGTGTGAAGTGAAAACT
Source organism: Clostridiaceae bacterium (assembly GCA_012513545.1). Next base: position 2,969 of record JAAZCB010000067.1, on the reverse strand, counting down.
AGGTCGAGAACTGTTGATCAATATGTGGTCAAGCAAGCCTACACAGATGTAGTAAAACACTATGTATCAAAACAAGCTAGTACGTTGTTATTTCTCCAGCAGAAGCTCTTGATGCAAGGTGATCCTGACGCTGCAAAAACAGTCGGGAGGTTTAGTAATCCACATAGGATACCCTACCAAAGACTCCTTGTACCTTGCGTGGTGCATGAAAATGACACATGGAAAGATGAATTTTTGACTCATCTGCCAGCAATTTTTCAAGCAAGTGAACAATATAAAATTCACGAAGAAATTGAATTATATGTTTTTCGTGTAGAAAACCTATCTGCTTGGATAGACGACGTACATTTATCTGCAAAAGACTATGCAAGTACACTATGATAATTTTCAACTAGAGAACGATATTCGGCAACTATTCTCGGCAAATGTTCTCGAGCGTTTTGACCGATTAAGGGAATCCAACATAAATTATACTTTTAATTATGGAGATGTTTATCTAAGTTCCTTTGCAGAAGCTTTTGAATATCTGTATGATGAAACTCAGAAATGCGATAGATGTGATTTGTTGCTTTATGCTAGGGTCTTTGAAAGCTTCGTTCATTTTCCAAAAGACATCGTAAGTGCTGATACTGCAGGAATCATATCTGCAGCTCTTTACTGGTTAGCAGATTACAGTGCCAATGCTTATGTGGTTGCTAAAAGCCTTAAAAAACAGATTAATAACGACGTTGAGATAACCAATTTATTACTCGATATTTTTAGTAGACAGAATATTACAAGTCTAGAATCTGATGACGAAAAATCACTTGATCTCAAAGCTTTCTTTATATCTGGTGACAAATTTCGATTAGACCAAGTGCTGAAAAGAATCCAAGCATTATGTGAATTTTATTTAGAAGGAAATGACCCCGACCTTTATGTTAATACGTTCTTACTTGTGAAAGTTTTGGAAAGGCTTAAAGCAACCTCTTTTTGGACAGGGGTAGAACAACACTCAACTGCTCCTTTAGTTTCTTGGCAAAACTACATAAAATATACATTTATGAATCGTTTCCCTGTAATCGATTTATGGCCATCTCAACGCATGGCGATTGAAAAAGGTTTGCTTGATGGTCATTCATCAATAGTGCTTAAGATGCCAACAAGCTCTGGAAAAACAAAGATGACAGAGCTCGCGTTTTTGAATGACCTATATACTGATCCAAACAGAAAATGTTTATATTTAGCACCATACCGCGCATTAGTCTCGGAGGTTGATAAAACATTAGGAGCATTAATGACCGATCTTGGCTTTTCAGTTGCTTCACTCCATGGAGGTTCTGAGACCAACGAGTTTGAATTGGAGCTCGTAAAAAAAGCCCAAGTATTAATCACCACACCTGAGAAGATGACTTCTATACTTAAACTAACAGGATATAGCTTAGAGCATTTTGGCACGGTGGTTATAGATGAAGGTCATTTGCTTGATAGTAACGAAAGAGGAACTTCATTCGAACTTAGAATGGCGAGAATAAGACCGTTACTATCCCAAAATAGTCGCGTGCTATTTCTCTCTGCAGTTTTACCGAATGCTGATGAAGTTGCAAATTGGCTAACGAAAAATGAAAAATCACTTGTTTCCAGTGATTGGCAACCAACTTCTACGAAAATTGGTCTTGTTACTTGGCCTAAGAAGGATGGCGCTTATCTTAAGTATATAAGAGATACTAAAATAACACAGAGTGCATCGTTTTTTGTTCCTAGAATTATAGAGGAAGTTTCTTGGAAAGATGTTAATCAAAAAACAAAAAGACTAAATACCTTTAGATTTCCAGTTAGGAATGACCTTGGAACAATTGCTGCCGCATTAGCATTTAATGCTGCTAAGACAGGATCGGTAATAATTTATACTACTCGTCCAGATTGGGCAAACTCAATAGCTAAGAAAATTTTAGATAGAACCGGTCCAGGAACGCCAATAGAAACGAATCTAGTAGACGAACGTAATAGAAGAAGATTACTAGAATTGTCGGAATATTTTCAGAAGACCCTTGGATCGAATTCTTTACTAACTTCCACCATTCCCTTCGGATTTGCTCTACACCATGGAGGAATACCCCAGAAAATAAGAACTATAATCGAAGATGAGTACAGAAAACAGAATATCCGTTTATTGATAGCTACCAATACGATTTCGCAGGGAGTCAATTTTCCTGCCAAATCACTTGTAATACATTCGCTTCCTACTTTCGAAACCCCTGTGAGAGATTTTTGGAATTTGGTAGGAAGAGCAGGTCGGGCTCTGAAGGAAACCGAAGGCGAAATTTTCATAATAGATACAGAAAAGAATAAAAAGAAGATATATAATTTTCTCAATTATAAGAATATGGAAAGATTGGAGAGCAGAATTATTTCTTTTCTGAAAAGGTTTATGCATGATTTTGCAGATGTCACTAATCAAAATATCGAAACATTTTTGCTAAATTCCGAACCTTCTAGTGGAAACACAAAGACAATAGTATCCATTGACACTTTTCTTCTAGAACTAATTGCAGAGGAAGATTTCTCTGACGAGATGGAGCCCGTTGTTAATAACCTAATTGAAAATCTGTTTGCAACTTACCAAAGCAATTTAGAAGCAGACTCTCAAAATCGTAATTATGTTGATGCAATAAGAGAACTATTTCACTCTAGATACCAATATGTGATTTCAAAGGTGTCAAATAGAGAGAAGTTGGTTCGTTATGCAAAGTCAGGTTTAGCTCTTGAGAGTTCAATAAAATTAGACGAAAATTTAGATTTGCTATCGGATGTTTTGGAAACGAACCAAATGCTTGACCAGAAAGCATTCACAGACATTATTAGTCTGCTTGATTCCGTTTATGAATTAAAAACTCAAGATTTAAGGAAGATTTCGAAAATAGGATATATTTGGATTCAGTCTGGAAAGTACGATAATATATATGAGGGAGGCAAAGATATTTTTTCCT
>JAAZCB010000695.1 GCA_012513545.1 Clostridiaceae bacterium | reverse complement strand
CTCCATATGTGATTATTAACACATTGGCATCGGCCGGTATATAATCATTCATACTTTCAAGTCTGTCTCTACCAAAAATAATTCGTGTTGGATTGTAAAAATTAAAATCAAGCATTTTAAACTACCTCTCTTATATAAGAAATTATTTTATTATTATAAGTCTGAATGGATCCATTCATTAACTAGTGTTTTCCGCATGTAAAGTATTTTAAGCCTGCTATCCCATTGTTGACGGCAACCATGTGGAAAGTATCGGGAAAACAAGTAATAGTACCAATGATAACATTTCAAAGACCAGCAGCCTTCCAGTTCCGCTGAATACTTCATGCAGCGGAGTTTTTGACGTTGCAGCGACTATATAACCGTTCAATCCGACAGGGGGTGTAATCAGTCCGATCTCAACAGTCTTTACAACAATTACCCCAAACCAAATTGGATCATATCCAAGACTCATCATTAAGGGATAGGAAATGGGCAGCGTGATGAACAGGATGGCTGAGGCATCCATTAAACAGCCGAGGACCAAGTATATTAATACAATGATAATCATTACCTGCCAATTTGCTATATCTGAATTACCCACGTACTTTATAAGATTTTGGGTGGTATTGGTAAGTGTAAAATAATACCCTACTATCATGGCGCCAACAATAATGGTAAATATCATGGTTGTGGTTCGAATTGTTGACATGCCGGCTTGGATAATTCCTTTCAGATTAATTCTTCCCAGTACCAGACATAATACTATAGCTACGAATGCGCCCAATCCAGAAGTCTCAGTGGCTGTGGCTAAGTCTGCATAGAGAAAAACAAGAATAAATCCAGCCAGTATCAAAAAAGGCCAAATCGGCATGAGTGAATTAATTCGGTCTTTGGCAGTGTAGTTTTTGGTTGATGGCGGTATTAGCCCCGGCTTAACCTTGTTCCAGAATAAGATCCCAAACATGTATAAGAGGGTTGTCATAATACCCGGGATAATCCCGGCTATCAATAGTTTTCCAATAGAATTTTCAGTGACGAGCCCGTATATAATAAATGTAATACTGGGTGGTATCATAATGGCCAGTGTTCCGGACACAGTGACTATACCAGCAGCAAATGACCTGTTGTAGCCATGTCTGACAAGCTCTGGTATTGAGACTTTGGCCATTGTAGCCGCTGCAGCCCCGCTGGATCCGCAAATTGCACCCATGCCGGCCGATGCAAGAATAGCGGCCTGAGCCAGTCCTCCTGGGATTCTTTCCAGCCAGGTTTTTGCTGCCACAAATACTTCTCTTACAATGTCACCCTTACTGATAACTTCCGCTAACAGAATAAACATCGGTATTGCACACAGCGCATATGAACCCACACTTGTGTATGGGGCGCTTTTAACGATACCGGCAACTGTCTGCCAGTCACCTACCAAATACAAACCGACGACACCAGTCAGACCAAGGGCGAAAGCTACCGGCATTCCTATAAATATCAGCAAGATCATCAATACCAGTAAGGCAAATGTCATAAAGATAACCTCCTAAATTCAGGCGTTTCACTTTAAAATAAATCCAGGCTTTTTCTATTAAGTGCTTAATATTTGAGCATCATTCAGTTCATCATCATCGAGATACTTTAACATACTTTTAGGAGCGATCATTTTCTGTAAGATACGGATTATCATCAACAGGGCTCCAAAGGAAATTACCGCATAAATAATCCACATAGGCCATGCACCACTGCAAACGGAACGTTCGTCAAGCCGATAGGCCTGCAATGTGCCTATTAAAGGATATATAAATAATAAGATCCAGTAGAACAGGACTCCCAGATCGAGTATCCTGGTCACCAAAGGCTTCAATCTAACAGGTATAAATTTTTCAAATAAGTCTACTTTGACATGTCCACCTTTGATAAAGACATAACTGACTGACAAATATACCATGGGGATCATCAGGTAATCTTGAACTAATTCGAATAGGTTGGGTACATTAATGTTAATCGTATTTCTGCCTACAAAATCCACAACCGTCAACATCATAATAAGAAATAATGCAACCACGGAGATGTGAGCAGCAAAATTCTCAAAGGCAGTAAAACGCTTCTCAAGATTTATCATAATTCATTACCCCTCGTAATTTACTTTGACATTGGTAATCTAACTCAACTGCAATGCATGAATTGTAGTTTTTACCTATAGATTTTCAGCAGCAATACAGTGCATCACTTGATGCGAAATAACCGTTGCCAATTTTTTTGAGGATTTAATCAAGTAACATCATGCTGAGTGTGCATGATGTTACTTGATTAATATTTAATTCGTTACTTAAAGTTGTGTATTTTGAATTATAGTGGCAGGATATTTATCGCATACTTCTTTAGCTATTTGCTTATATTTGTCTAATATTTCTTGACCGTTATTAACACCCTTTTCTTTCATTTGATCTACAAATAACTTATCCACACCTGCAAGTAGAGAGTGCCACTGTTCATATTCCTCTGGTGTGGTTTTATGAACTTCAATGCCTAATTTCTTATATTCTTCTAATACAACCGGGATCTTCTCATTCCATTTTTCTACAGTTAGCTCGCCAGCCTCTTGCCCTGCCTGCATAAGAACCTTCTGGTGCTCAGGAGACAGTTTTTCCCAAGTATTTGTATTGATGGGCATATAAATAATTGTTGATCCCATACTGAGACCCCATGTCATATATTTCATAAACTCATAGATTTTCAGGTTGTGGTATGTGACCAAAAGCTGTATATGACCGTCTCCGCCAATACCCTTTTGCGCGGATTCATAATAGTCGGAGGGAGATATAAATTGAGGTTTGATCCCACACATTTTAGCCATGGTATCAAACCAACCGCCTGCAGTTACCATATCAACGCCTTTTGCGGCATCTGGAGTAAAATACGGTTTTTTAATAGATGCTATTTCATACGCGTCAGTTGCCTGAGCCCATAGTAATATGCAATTGTGCTTTTTCCATTCCGCTGCTATTTCCGGTATTTCATCCTTAACTCTTTGACCGATGTAGAAGCCTTGTTCGGTGGTTGTCCAATATGGCAGCTGCGTTACTGCACTTATGGGAAATACTCCCGCAAACTGAGGAATGGAACAGGCCGCAATATCAACAGTACCATTTTCAACAAGCTTCAGCTGGTCAGATATCTTGCCAAGCTGTCCGGCGGGGTAGTACTCAATTTTAAGGGTCCCGTTTGACAATTCTGCTGCGCGATCGGCAAAATACTGCCTGCCCACAACATAGGGATGCCCCTCTGGAGAATAACAAGCAAATTTCAGTGTAACCGTCTCTTGTTGTTGAGTCTCCTTCTGTTCAGGTTGACTTGCCTCCTCTTTTTTACTACCACATCCAATAACAGACGTCATAAGTAATGCTGAAATCAATAATAACACTAAAAATTTCTTCACTTACAATTCCTCCTTAATTTGAAATAGTATACCTTACGGAAATAGCATGTGCAGTAAAAATCTTTCTCCTCCCTTCCACTTAAAAAATCTAATTAAATTAGATTTAATAAAGTATTGCAAGAAATGTTCCTACGATTATGAAAAATATAATACCAGAGAGCACTATTTGCTGAAGGATAGAAATGGCCTGCCACTTTTTACAATGCAGAAGAATGTCTTATAACCTGAATGCAGTCAAGAAACAGAAAATTTATATAATCCTTTACGGTCAGGCAATTCCGTCAGCTTTTACAGACTTTTTAGATTGGCATCAACACTCAGACTTTCTTAGCAAACATATACTTTATACTGTCTTAATCAGTGAGTTTATTAGGCTGTCACAGCAATTTGTTTTACTTGGTTGTCCTGTTTTTCGTACATGCGTCTGTAAAGCCTAACACCTTTCGACATTGCTAAGCGTTTTTCGTAATTGGCTTTTCAAATGCCCTGCCAACTAATATTATGGCCGGAGATTGATATGATAATATGTGGTTTTATAGCCCTGCGGTAAGATTATAATTATTACTTTTCTTCCCCTGCAGGAAATAATATAGAACAATACATGATGACACAACAACACCAACACATACATATATTCCACGTAAACCCGTTAATGGTATTAAAAATCCTAATAAAATGGTTCCCAGACCCACCCCAAAATCCAGGAAGCAAAAAAAGGTTGAGATGGCTAAACCTGTACGGTGCTTTT
>JAAZCB010000694.1 GCA_012513545.1 Clostridiaceae bacterium | reverse complement strand
CCTGCAGCAATGTATGGGAATATCTCCCAAACCGATGCATCAAATCCAAATCCGGCGTATTTGGTTGCCCTGTCGTTTGAGGTTACTTCATAGTAATGGTTATGCCACCAGCAAAGGTTAATAAGAGATCTATGCTCAACCATTACCCCTTTAGGCCTGCCTGTCGATCCGGATGTGTATATTATGTATGCCAGATCCTCCGGCATGCGTTCCAGCTCAGGGTTTGCAGCATCACCGGTACAAAGCCCTTCTTCATCCAGATTAACAATTGCACCCTTAAAAGCTACATGGTCTAAAAGGTGTGTCCGGGTAATCAATATACCGGCTTCACTGTCCTTTAGCATATAGTCTATCCTGTCCTCAGGGTAGGAAGGATCAATTGGAAGATAAGCACTTCCTGCTTTCAGGATTCCAAGTACACCAACAATCATTTCCAATGAAGGATCAACCATAATACCTGTTATGGTTTCCCTGCCTGCACCCATTTCAATAAGCCTTGCAGCGAGTGAATTTGCCCTTGAGTTAAGCTCCTCATAGGTCAAAGCCCTTTCCTTGAACACAACAGCCGTATTATTAGGAACCCTTGCAGCCTGCTCTTCAAAAATACCTATAATCGTTTTGTCTTTTGGATATTCAAGCTTTTTGCCATTAAAATTAACCAACAGTTCGTTTATCTCATTGTCATCAAGCATTACTATGTCACATAGCCTTATTCCCGGATTTTCCAATACCTTTTCAAGAATATTCAAAAAGTGCTTTGAAAACCTTTCCATTGTGTCCCTTCTAAACAGCTTTGTACAGTAAACCATTTCAACTAGAAGGTTTTCATCATCCTCTGAGGCATTAACTGTAATATCAAACTTTGCATTGTCAGTATCATACTCGTAAGGAGTTACTTCAAATTCATCAAGATCTTCCTCAATATCTCCTGTCATGTTTTGCAGTGAAAATACGGTATCAAACAATGGGTTACGGCTTAAGTCACGTTTTAGAGAAAGCCTGTCAACCAGCTCTTCAAACTGGTAATCCTGGTTCTCATAAGCCTTTAAGGCATTATCCCGTACCGACTTAAGAAATTGTACAAAAGTCATTTCTCCTGCAGGAAAGTTTCTCATAGCAAGGGTATTTACAAACATTCCTATTACGCCTTCAAGGTCTGCGTGTTGTCTTCCTGCAACCGGAGAGCCTACTATGATATCCTCCTGTCCGGTGTATTTACTGAGCAAAACATTATACACCGCCAGCAGCACCATATACATGGTACTTCCTGTTTCTGAAGCAGTTTCCCTTATTTTTTCTACTATTCCTTGCGGTACATATAATTTTATGCTGTCTCCTTCAAAGCTCTGGACCAAAGGACGTTTATAGTCTGTCATCATATTAAGTACGGGAATTTCACCGCTAAATGCCGAAAGCCAGTAGTTTTCCTGTTTTTCGATTTCACCCGACTTGATAAGTTCATTCTGCCACTGTGAATAATCCCTGTATTGAACCTCGATTGGCTCAAGGGATTTACCCTTATAGAGTGCTATGAATTCATTCATGAATATGCCCACTGAGGTTCCGTCAGATATAATGTGGTGCATATCGAACATAAGTATGTACTTGTTATCCCCACTGTCAATAAGGCCTGCCCTTATAAGAGGAGCACTCCCGAGGTCAAAAGGCCTCACAAAGCTATCTGCGAGTTCTTTTTCATTGCCATTATGGGCTTTATATAGCTCAACACGAAATTCAACCTTTTCGTGTATCTTAGCAACAGGTTCTTCATCTATGGAATGAAAGGAGGTCCTGAAGGACTCATGCCTTGAAACAATCTCTGCAAGCACCTTCTCGATCCTGTCCTTGTCAATACTGCCTTCAATCTGCATAAAGGCAGGAATGTTATAGCCTGTTCCTCCTTCTATTTTGTCAATAATATACATTCTTTTCTGGGCTGCCGAAAGTGGATAGAATTCTTTCTTTTCATATGACTTTATGGAAGAATAAATTTTCTCCTCTGCCCCTGTGATAAAGCTTGCCATCCTCTTCACATTCTGTCTTGCAAAAACCTCCTTCAGGGGCATTTCCACGTCAAACTCCTTATGTATCCTCGAAACAAGAAGCGTTGCTTTCAAGGAATGGCCTCCGAGTTCAAAGAAACTGTCCATTGTTCCGGTTTTATCAACTCCAAGTATTTCTTTAAAGAGCATTACAAGCTTCTCTTCAGTCTCATTTTCCGGTTCCACGTAAGGAGTGCCTGTAACAAGATCCCCATCAGGCTCCGGCAGGAGCTTTCTGTCAATCTTACCGTTTTTATTGAGCGGCATTTTTTCCAGTTGCATAAAATATGATGGTATCATGTACTCCGGAAGCCTGTCTTTAAGCTTCTCTCTGAGGTCGCCTGCAGAGATTTTCCCTTGAGCAACATAATAAGCGCAAAGATATTTCTCAGAGCTTGTATTTCCATGCACCAGTACTACAGCTTCCTTTATACCTTCAAGGCTCATGATGGAGTTTTCCACTTCACCGGTTTCAATCCTGAAGCCTCTTATTTTTACCTGATGATCAATCCTTCCAAGAAACTCAATACTTCCATCCGGCAGCCATCTTGCAAGGTCACCGGTCTTATATACCCTGCCTGCCTCCTTTTTGGCATCTGCTTCTTTAGCTGTGAAAGGATTCTGTATGAACTTCTGTTGCGTCAACTCGGGGTTATTAAGATAGCCACGCCCCACTCCGTCTCCACCGACCCATAACTCACCTTTGGCGCCTACAGGCTGTAAATTTCCGGCTCTATCCACAATATATGCAGTTGAATTACTTATGGGCATACCGATAGGAATACTCTTTTCAAATTCCCTCTCAATTTTGCAGGTTGTTGAAAAGGTTGTATTTTCAGTAGGTCCGTACCCGTTAATTATGTTAATGCCACTGCAGGCTTTTTTTACTTCACCTACGTGTTTGGGTGATACAACATCCCCGCCTACAAGCAGGTTTTTAAGTCCGTCAAACATGTGGGGATCAACCTGTGAAAGCTGGTTAAACAGCGGAGATGTAAGCCACATCGTTGTTATGCTGTTTTCCTTAATGGCTTTTTTCAGCCTTTCGGGGTTCAATATGGTTTCCTCATCGACAAGGTAAAGGGTCATTCCGTTAAGCAACGAGCCCCATACTTCAAAGGTTGAGGCATCAAACACTATTGCACCTGTCTGAAGTAT
>JAAZCB010000693.1 GCA_012513545.1 Clostridiaceae bacterium | reverse complement strand
GACTTCCATACAGCATGAAGTTCTTCACAGCCATGGATTTTGAAATAAAGAGGACATGCTCCCTGACATGTAGCAAAACTATTGCATTTCTTACACTCATTAGGGGCGGCTTCCTTTCCTCTTATCCACGCACAACGTTTTTTATTCCACACAGCCTCAAAACCTTCCTCAAGAATATTGCCCACAGGATCAGGCCAGCTTGAACAGGGCAGAATATTTCCCATGGGATCCACCGAAAGTAATCCCTCGCATGCACTGCAGCCTTTGTTTCCAAAGCCGGCGGATATCGGATTGAAAAGGCATATTGGTGTAGGGGAATACCACATGTATTTGATGCCGGATTTTGAAGCTATAGATTGAAGTTCTGTTACAACATTACCTATTTCACTGTAACGGATTGTCAATTCATCATCCCTTCCTCTTCCGGCAGGGATAACCAAATTTGAAGAGAATCTTTCTGCTCCGATACTTTTGCAGAAATCGGGGTATTTTGTTAAGCTGTCACGGTTCAGCTTGCAAATCGTAAAATGAGGGTGAACATTGATACCGGCGGCTTTTAATGCTTTGAAGCCGCTAACAGAGGCTGCATGTGACCCAGGGACTCCTGTAATTGCATCATGCTCATAAGCATTGCAAGATTCAATGCTTACCTGTGCAGATGCAAGACCTGCATGTGCAAATTCTTTGGCTTTGCGGGGAGTAATCAGCGTTCCGTTGGTAATAAGGTTAACTCTCATCCTGTTTGTTTTTGAAGCATATTTTATCAGCCTGGGAAGATATTCACATAGTGTAGGTTCCCCGCCAGTAAAGGATACACTGGGCACCTCAGCTTCATAGCGAATAATGTCCAGTACTTTTTTAAAGCCTTCAAAATCAAGTTGCGAGGGGTTCTGTTTGTGAGTACAACCAGCGTAGCAGAAGCGACACTTTATGTTGCAAGCGTATGTTAGAGCTACTTCTGATAAAACAGGCAGTTTTATATAGCCAAGGCTGAATTCAATTCTTTTTATTGCAGGTGATTTGTAATTTTCACACACCTCGTTATTCCACATTCTTAAAAAATCAACAAAAAACTCTTCCAATTGCTTTTCAGTTTCTGGTGAATCGGAACGAACATTTATAAAGTCCTGTACCGAGCCACCGGCTAAAATGTGTGATATTACTCTTGCTCCTGTGGTATTGACCTTAAATGCTTCATTCGGCATACGAATAAGCACATTATCCGCAAGACGCATATGAACATAAGGCTTTATACTGTTTATAAACTCGTCAATCCAGGATAGTTTATTTTTTTTCATCTTGCTCCTCCGCTTACACAAGCTGAGTGGCAGGCAGAATGACAGGCAGAGTGGCACGCATCATGGCAGGCAGAGTGGCAGGCATCATGGCAAGCTGAATGGCAGGCATCATGACAAGCCGAATGACAGGCAAAAGTACCTTTTTTCGAATCCATAACAGAATTAAAGGTTATGTTATCAGGATTTGCAGGCATGGACGCATGATATCTGTTATAGTTATTCCGGTAGGTATTATGGTTCATTCCGCTGTGGTAGCAATACCAGTAAGGCCAATAATCCGTAGAAGTACGATTATCATAGGTCTCCTCTTCTATAAGCTGGGAATTGGGATTCTCTTTATTATAAGCCTCGGCGATTTTTCCATTATAAAACTTACGAGTAGCGTCTACATCACAATCCCACGTCTTTTTCCTGACATTGTCTACCAGCCTCTGTAATATGCTTTCTATTTCATCTTCATTGAAGACACCATCATAAGAGGCTTCGTACATCAACCTTTCATACTCGTTAAAATCATCCATTGAATTATTATGTTCAAGACGGCGAACTACAAGAGGATCCTGTGAGACCTCTTCAAGATAGCCCTTTGTTACAAGCTTGGATAAAATGGCAGAGAGAATGCTCTTGTAAGGAAGTCCGATAAGCAGAGCTATCTCTACATCATCAAGATCTGTAGCAATGCTGCCGTCTTTTCTGAAAGAGGCTATCTCAAGATTCGGCGGCTCCCAGTCAGTCCTTGCCCATTGAACCTGATCAACTGTGGCATGGGCATTAACCATTGAACGGTGCTTTTTGCCAACGACAGCAAAAGTGCCTAAAAACAAGATGAAAAATGCAACCAGCAGTGCAATTCTGCCGGAAGGGCTATTTTTACTATTGGTATAGGGATAGTTATCCGTATTGTAGTAATCGGAGTAACCATCATCCTGTTTGGGGTCGCTGAAATTCGATGGATAGGAGATCTCACTGAATACATTTTCATTAATATATTGCATGATCCTGAAATGAAATCGGGTAGAAGGATTTTCCTTGTGAAGCAATACCTGAGGCATGGGGACTCCCTCTAAGGTCTGAACCCTGTAATCAATCAGGTACTCTTCGTTCATCCACTTTTCCGTGGCAAAATTATTTTCCAGAAGAAATGCTTTTACCTCTTCTCTTGTAGCTGATTCCTTTGGAAAGACCAACGGATAATTAATGGTAACTGTATAGTGTTCCATAGGCTCATCCCACTGTGTTGGAGACCAGTTAAACACTGTAAGGTTCTGTCCGTCATCAGAAACAGTCTTTGCTATATACCCGGAAGAGACCATGTTAGATACAAAGCGCAGCTTGTATGTAAGATAGTTTCCTCCCAACCTTTTTTTGTTGGCGTTTATTATCTCGTACTTGCCGCTGCCAAGATCGATTATGTCAATATTATGGGATTTGTTATCATCTGTAATAACCCACGCATTTGCATAATCAAAAACCGGGTCAAGTTTGTCGAAACCTCCCATGGTAAATGCCAGCATGGTTTTGCCGGGCTTCAGATTATAGCGTATTGTATAGGAAACAACAGCATTTCCATCCGGCATCAGGATTACATCGGTTTCCACAAAGCCAAGACTTGCAATTTCAGAAGCATTAACGTTGATTGACGGAATAAGTATACTTATTAAAACCAATAAACAAACAAGATATTTTTTAATCATATGGATACCTTAATATAAACGCATAAACAAGTTATGCTTATTTGGAGATTATGATCGGCGGTTTGCCGCCTGCTCCTAGTAAAAGTATAATTTTTTTTGAATAATGTGTCAATATAGTTTAATCTGTAATAATTCTACAGACATCACCATCACAGGTTACAACCGGAATTTTATTGGCTGGATCAGGAGTCTTTTGTGGTTCTGGTGTACTTTTTACTATTGTTGGATTTGGTTTTGATGGTAAACTTTCATTATTTTTTGTAACTGCAGGTTTTACTATGGAATTTGAAGGCGTACGAAATGGGGTGCTTGTGGCCATAACTACCTGCGGTGTAACTATGCTTTCAGATTGTGCGGCTGTTGGTTCAGGAAGCGTAACGGGTGTATAAATTATAGCTTTTGGCGAAGGAGTATCCTGCGGAATCATAGTTAATATTGGGGCAGTAGTATTTGAAGGATCCCCGTTGCTTACTCTTTCACACCCTGATGTGTTTAAAATAAGAATAATAAACATCGCAGCGAAAACAATATTTTTATTTACCACGAGAATCACACCTCCGTTTCGTCTTCCAAACAGACTATTAAAATAATCCGTTTGGAAGTTGTAAGTCACTTGTTTTTGGCAGAGTATACTCCATTATTTTCATAATGCCTAATCACTGGTATTGTTAACGATTTCCATTATTGCATCATAGCTTGTTGAACCGATAATTGTATCTGCTATTTTACCATTTTTATCAACTACAATTGTAGTTGGAATTGCTGTAATATCATATTTGCCGGCGACCTGCATATCAGAATCCAAAAGGACGCTCATATCAAAGCTATTGTCTTTAAGGTACTTAACAACGGTAGCCTTATCTTCGCCTATGTTAACAGCCAGTAATACAGCATCATCACCTTTTTTAAGTTCGTTTGCAACCTTGTATATTTCTGGCATTTCACTAATGCAGGGACCACACCATGTAGCCCAGAAATTTAAAACTACAGTTTTTCCTTTATAGTCTGAAAGCTTGATGACTTTTTCATCAGAATCTTTTAGCTCAAAATCAACTGCCGCCGGATTTTCCGGGTTATAGGAGCTTTCTTTAAATTCTATAGGCTGACCTTCATTACCTGATTTATAAGTGTTAACTCCAAGGATTTTCACACTTTCAACAGGTTTATCCATGTTGTCAACTTTGAGATTGGCAATTTTATCAACAACATCCATTCCTTCGAATACCTGTCCGAATACAGTGTGCATTCCGTCCAGCCATGGCGCTCCGCCGGTTTCTGAGTAATAATCTATAACAGCTTCATCTAGCCCTAAAACTGTTAAGTACTCTCTGGCATTATCAACTGAAGTACTGTTCTGAACTATAAAAAACTGACTTCCGTTGGTATTTGGACCTTTGTTGGCCATTGAAAGAGCGCCGCGGATATTGAACAACCTGTCACTGAATTCATCTTTGAAGGGTTTTCCCCAGATACTTTCTCCACCTGTACCATTTCCTGAAGGGTCTCCCCCCTGAATCATAAAATCCTTAATAACCCTGTGGAAAATAACATCATTATAGTAGCCTTTTTGTGAAAGCTTAACAAAATTTTCGACTGCAAAGGGCGCATCCTCGTAAAATAATTTTATCTTTATATCTCCGTAATTGGTTTTGATAACTGCCACCATATCATCTTTAACAGGGGCCTTCAATTGGTATGTCAAAGGACCGTCAAATCTTGATATCAATTGCTTGACTTTTTTATCATCCATGACCTTTTGTGTATCACTTATAATAATCAAGCCCTTGTCATAATAAACCTGCTTACCGAGTCCATTTTCTGTTAACGCTCTTAAAGGGACAAGCATTCTCCCGTTTAAAATTTTTGCAGGCACATCCAGTACGGTTTTATTGTCGTCTACCAGCATGTAACCGTTATCGGCAGTGAACTTGATAACTTTATTCTCAACATTTATTATTGCTGTTCGTGTCGCATCATCATAGCTGACAAATGCACCGAAGTTTTCGGATATGAACCTTAAGGGTATCAGAGTCCTGCCATTTTCAACTATTGTCTTTACATCCATATTTGCAGGATCAATATATGTATCACTGTTTTTAGCATAGGCCATGTTACTGTTTACATACAATACGACTGAATCATTAAGCTCGTTTTTCAGCTCATCGGAAATACCGTATGCATTAAGACTTGTGAGCATAATTAATAGCAAAGTGAAAAACCCGATTAATTTCTTTGAAAACATAATAAAACACACCTTTCAAAATTTATGCTACTGTGTATGTCTAATTTTAGCACATTGACTACTGATAAGGCAATATTGAAGCTTGATGATACCGGTGGCAAGCATGGCAACAGCTATTCTGACGCAGGACTTATAGTCTTTTAGTCAGGTACTGAAAAGTTAAATTTCATTAACAAATAAAACTACATTACAAGATAATGTTATACTCAAAATAACATTATTTTATATGTCTAAAAGGAGAAGCGCTATGAAAGGAAAATCAAGAACCAGATTAATTCTTGCGAGTATTTTTTGCCTGATATTATGCCAGATTATGACTGCATGTTCAAATAGCAGTAAAATTAACAGTACACCGGCAGCATACGGGCAGAAGGCAAATTCAGCGGGTCCGGAGGACAATAGTGTTGAAAAGGCCGTGTATACTGAAGATGACGACAATTTTAAAAGCTGGTTGCTTGCTCAAATACCCGAAAAAGATATTTTTCTTTATGCACAAGAGAATGGAGTAACTCTGCATGTTAGGGATAAGGAGCATTATTATGAATGGCTGTACATGACGCCAAGAGGTATTTTACCAAGAATGCAGGTGGCTGATTATGATGGTGACGGAAAAGAAGAGCTCTCAGTAATTTTATATATTGGATCGGGAACAGGCGTATCGGTAGAAGAGCTTCATATAATCGAAATATCTGAAGAAACAGAGATTCTTAAAGATCATATGTTTAGCAATTATACTGAACAACTTCAAAAGGCCATTGGTTTTAAAACATATAATAAAGATGGAGAAAAGATGGCTGAAATCATGACACCTAATGGCACATACACCGTAAGTCTGGAGGATTACAACGAAGAGAGCTTTGGAAAGATTGCCGAAAATTTATTTTTCGGAAGCATCGTAAGATTTGGCAATGATAACGGTAAACTCACAGCGGGCTTCGGAGCGGGGGTTTGCTATGAGAAGCATGTAGTGCCATATAATATAGGAGAAGTTATAGCAGATGTGGAGTATAAGGACGGAGTTTTTGAGTTGAAGAACTATAAGTTCAGTGAATGAAACAGGGGGACGGTTAATGTGAAAATCAATAACTTTCACATTAGCCGTCCCCCTGTTTTGCCTCTGTTTCACATTACTATAGCTCTATATCTTGAAGGCCAAACCTTGCAAGACTTCCATTTTTGTATCTTTTATCACTTGTTACATCTTTTTCAACCCAGTCGGGAACTATAAAATTATTTGCTTCTTCTACACTATCAAACCCTACCTCCATAAAGGCCAACCCTTCAAACATTCCTGAAAAAATATCAATGCAGTAAATATAGTGTCCTACAGGTCCCTGGTACCTATCCTTTGTAATGACATTACCCTCGGTTTTATTAAATAAATACAAGTATTCTTCTTCAGTTATCGCAAATTCATGTTCTTCACGTACCAAGCCTGTTGAATCAACCGGAGTCTTCACACAAAACCAGAACATATTATCGTTAGCTTTTCTTACTCTTACTTCAGGAGAAAAACTTATGTATGCCTGTGTAAGTGAGTATTTATCAAATGTATTAAGGTCATATGGGATTTTATCAACTTTTATGAGAAATTTCCTCTCTATCTCATAATTTTTATTTGGATTATTAAAAGGAGTCTGAGTAGGTGTAGGCGTAACTTCATTACCACCATATGGCAGGGTATCGATGACTCCAAGTATAAATTTCTTCATCAGGCTGTAATCAATAGAGTTAATCCTGCTATCAGAATTCAAATCCGCACATTTATCAAAATATGGGTTTGCGGGCTTTTCTATCTTATCAAGAAGAAACTGGTTAAAGATACTATAATCAGTTGAATTGCACACACCATCAGAATTCAGATCTCCATAAACAAGGCGCATGGGCATATCCGATGGTTCGGCTTTAACAACAAATGATGCAAAAAGTAATACTGCAGAGATAATCAAAACGAATTTTTTTATGAATAAACTTTTTTTTATCATATAAAATCCCCCGAAGAATTTTGTTATTATAATTATATAACAAAGTAGATTGTTTTAACAATAAAGTGTGCCAGATTGTGGAAATAATAATGCGATACGGATTTAGGCAGATTATCAAGCAGTATGACTGTTATCAAGGTTTGCTTAGTGTTGAAACTTATTTTGTGTCATGATATAATTATACAATATTCGACAAATGGAGTATTTACTGCAATTAAGAAAGACTTCTATTCAAAAATTGTTAGCACTTCAGGTTCCCAGAGAAGTAGATCATGTGTAGCATAAAAGAAGAAGGAGTGGTAAAATGTGGACTCGTGAATATCTTAAGACCAGAGCTAAGGAAGTATTAAGAACTGCTTATTGGCCGTCATTACTGGTAAGTGTTATCATTGCTTTTGCCGGAGGCGGAAGAGGCAGAGGAGGCGGTGGAGGTAGTGGCAACTTTAACCAGTTTTCCGATAGGAATTCAGACTTTGAATACTTCAGTAATTCTTTTTCCGATTTTGATATTGGATCTATTCTGGCATTCATATCAGTTTTTGTACTCATATTTGTTATTGTATTAATGATTGTTGCAGCTTTTCGTATTTTTCTTGGTTATCCTCTTGAAGTCGGCGGAAGACGTTTCTATGTACAATCAGCACAAGACCCAAGTTCTTCCAATATAAACTTAATAGGCTTTGCCTTTAAAAAAGGAATTTACAAGGATGTCGTAAAAGCAATGCTTTACAAAGGGGTCATTAACCTATTGTGGTATTTTCTCCTGCTTAT
The DNA here is from genome assembly GCA_012513545.1 of Clostridiaceae bacterium. The sequence continues at coordinate 2,681 of JAAZCB010000693.1, read as the reverse complement.
CCCGGGATATGTAAAATCGTATGCATACATGATGGTGCCTTATATTTTGGCTGACAATCCTAATATAGGACACAAACGTGCACTGGAGCTAAGTAATAAAATGACCTATGGACACAAATTCAGTATGTTTGTGCTCGTACTGTCATTTATCGGATGGTTTCTTTTGGGACTTTTGGCATGCTGCGTAGGAGTAGTATTTGTAATGCCTTATTTAGATGCAACATTCGCACAACTTTACTTGGTCTTAAGGAGAAATGCTATTGATAATGGGTTATGCAGTTATGAAGAACTAATGATTGAAGAATCTGGTCATGATGAAGCCTCGGAGTGGTAATTTAACTTGTTTAAACAAGACTAAAGGTATAGGTACTGAAATAAAAAGGAACTGTCATAATAGCAGTTCCTTTTTATTTAACCTCTTTCGAACGAAGTGAAAGAGGTTAAATAAAATTTATAAAACATCCTGTTTATGTTTTTACAAGAAATATGGTATAATTCTAACATGAAATAAGCTATATGTATTCTGATATGATTTTCATATTAACTGAAAAAGGATGTGTTCCTATGAATGAAAAGGTGAAGGATATTGCGGCTAGAATCAAGGGCTTAAGGTTGCTCTGTGCAATATCTCCAAAGGAAGCAGCGGAGAAGTTGGGGGTGTCTTTTGAGGAGTATCAGAAATTCGAAAATGGTGAGGTTGATATTCCAATCAGTATTCTATATGAAATAGCAGATTATTATGGAGTAGATTTGACAGAGGTTCTTACAGGTGTTTCACCAAAGCTTCACGATGTATGTTATGTAAAAAATGGGGAAGGACTGAAAGTGGAACGCTATGATCAGTATGATTTTCAAAGTCTTGCTTACAAGTATGCCAACAGGAAGATTGAGCCGCTGCTTGTAACCCTTGATCCTAATAAGAATCCTCAGTTGGTTTCCCATAAAGGGCAGGAATTCAATTACTGCCTTGAAGGAAAAATGAAAGTTGTTATAGGTTCTGAGGAATATATATTGATGCCGGGAGATACCTTGTATTTCAATTCTATGATTCCTCACAAAATGCTTGCAATGGAAAATAAACCTGCAAAATTTCTTACGGTTATACTTTTGTAAAGGGGAGTTAAAAATGAATCTGGCTTATAAATACATAGAAAAAGAAAATTTTGAATCTTATGAGGATTTCTGTGAAAATTTCAAAATTAAGGTGCATGAAAATTTTAATTTTGCTTACGATATAATTGATGAATATGCGAGGCTAGAGCCTGAGCGTACTGCGCTGGTATGGTGTGATGACAACGGAGCTGAGCGTGTATTTACCTTCAAGGACTTAAAAAAATGGTCGGACAAGACTGCCAATATGCTGAGTGAAGCCGGAATCCGGAAGGGAGACCGTGTAATGCTTATTCTCAGGAGACGGTATGAGTTTTACTTTGTGGCTTTTGCTCTGGCAAAAATAGGAGCCGCTTATATTCCTTCTACCAATCAGCTGACAGAAAAGGATATAGCCTACAGAAATAACGCTGCTTCAATCAAGGCTATTATAGCTTATAACCAGCCTGATGTGATACAACAGGTTGAAGAAGCAATCAAGAAGTCACCAACAGTTGAAGGGCTATTCCTCGTGGGTGGAGAACGGGAGTTATGGACGGATTTTGACAGAACGGTTGAAGGTGCCAGTGAGGAATGGATAAGGCCGTCCGGAAGTGCTGGTACAACAAATAAAGACCCTATGATAATATATTTTACTTCGGGAACTACCAGCATGCCAAAGATGGCTGTTCAGGATTTTACCTATCCGCTTGGTCACATCGTGACAGCTAAATACTGGCAGAGAGTAGTTGATGGAGGACTCCACCTGACTCTTTCCGACTCGGGATGGGCTAAATTTGGGTGGGGTAAAATATACGGCCAGTGGATTTGCGGAGCTGTGCAGTTTGTGTATGATATGGACAGATTTGAGCCGGATAAGCTTCTGGAAAAAATTGAGAAGTACAGGATATCAACTTTTTGTGCACCACCAACTGTGTACAGGTTTATTTTACAGCATGAGCTTGAAAAATACGATCTTTCATCTATTGTACACTGTTCAACTGCAGGAGAGCCTCTTAACCCAGATGTATACAGCCGATTTCAAAAGCGGACGGGACTTGGTATTCTGAATGGATTTGGGCAAACAGAAACTACTGTTCTTGTTGCAAACTTTGAATGGCTGGATATTCTTCCCGGAGCTATGGGAAAGCCAAATCCTGCTTACAATATTGATATTGTAGATGAAAATGACTGTACATGTCCTGCAGGGGTGGAAGGAGAACTGGTTATAAGAGGGGTTGATTCCAATAAGCCAGCCGGGCTTTTTAGTGGCTATTTCAGAGACCAGGAAGCAACAGAAAGAGTTTGGTACAATGATATCTATCACACTGGTGATATGGCATATCGTGACGAGCATGGCTTCCTATGGTTTGTGGGTAGAAACGATGATGTTATAAAGGCTTCAGGCTACAGAATCAGCCCTTTTGAGGTGGAAAGCGCACTTATTGAGCATTCGTCTGTTCTTGAATGTGCTGTAACAGGAGTACCTGATGAGGTTCGCGGAACTGTTGTCAAAGCTACTGTTGTGCTTGCAAAAGGGTATACTGCATCTGAGGAACTGAAAAAGGAAATACAGGATTATGTTAAGCATG
>JAAZCB010000692.1 GCA_012513545.1 Clostridiaceae bacterium | reverse complement strand
TAAAAGGAACAATCCAAAAGCAATAACCAGGTCACCAATACTTACAACATTCATTCCAATCCCTATGATTCCGGGTAAATGGATAATATCAGATAAAAACCAGAGTCTTGTATTTTCATTCAGAATAACATGCTTCAAGTCCTCGCTGCTTGTCAGAGCATCGCTTAACCGGTCTATTCCGGCCCTTTTCATAGACTCTGAATCTACAGGCATTCTGCCTCCATTTGCAAACATAACCAAGGCATTCATTAAAGCCCCGGCGCCAACAAACCACAAACCGATATGTTTCCTATTGAACCAGAAGCATAGCATAAGCAGAATAATCATCACAGCCTGAATAAGCATATAAATTATCTCTGCAAATATTATACCCTTAGCTCCAAGAATTCTTGATATTATCTGCAATGAAAACGCAAGGATCGCAAGCCAGGTCTTCTCAAACCTTAGTTCCTTTGAAGCGGAATACTTTTTTCTATTTCTCCCGGCTGCTATTCCGATAATAGCGGCAGCAGCAATAACAAAAAGGTAAAGCATTCTATCACCAACATTACTAATAAAAATAAGTTACAGATTAAAAACGTCTTGTTCCGAAAACACTTCAAGAGCCTAAAGTTCAATTTGTCCTGTTTTACAATATTAAGGGGGGTGATGAGTCCGACTGGAGCAGCACTATATCTTTAGCATCCTGTAATAGAAATACTTCTGAAAGTTTTGTCCTATTAACCTCTGTAAAAATATTGCTGCTATACGCAGGCGTTACGTATAAAAAACCGCATCTGGAAATATATGAATTGTCAAAAGAAATTCCCGCTAACTTGTCAAAAGATTCAGTGTGAAAAAAGGTATGCTTTATTACAGTATCATGTCGATTGACATATACAGCCTTTTTGCAAACCGTTTGTCCTTCTGCCCGATCAGATAAATCCAAACCGAAATCCGAATAAAGGTTCAAATTATATAGATAATCAGCTAAACCAACAGTTCCATCTGCAGTTAATGCCGATAAAATCAATAAACTGATAAAAAGCCTTCTAAACAACATCCAAACCTTCCTTTTCAATACTTCAATATATAAAAAAAGCAAGCTATAACCAATACAACCTATATACATTGTAATAATACATAATTTTTTGAATTAAATCAACTAAAAAACATATGTTCATAACAATTTGTCTAAATTTTACTGTCAAACCTGTCCAGTATTGTCTTATATCCGTCTGCACCATAATTCAATGCCCTGTTAACCCTGCTTATGGTGGCTGTGCTTGCGCCTGTTTTTTCGCTTATCTCGGTATATGTATTGCCTTTTCTGAGCATATTTGCAACTTCAAGCCTTTGAGCCAATGCCTTTATTTCAGATATAGTGCAAATGTCCTCAAAAAAATTATAGCACTCTTCAATGTTTTCCAGAAGCATGATAGCCTCAAAGAGTTTATCTGTCATTTCATCTTTAATTTTTGAATTCACAATCCCTCAACTCCTATTTTACCTTAAGGACATTTTGTCATATGGAATAAAGCCTTATGACCCTTTCGAATTTACAATATCAGCTTTTCTTAATATAGTCAAGAATTCATATCAACAACACTTTTCCTATATGTTTGCAAGCATCCTGCTTATACCAATTTTCAACTTCTGTAATACTAATGAAAATTTCCTGAAACATATTTGAAAAAAAGTATAGAATTATTTTTGTGAAAATGGTATAATAGACTTGAGATTAAATAGTACTCTAAATCCTCTTGAACACATGAGGATTTTTTTTGTTGCAAGACCCTTCTTAAGCTTTATTACTTTATTTCTTTTGATTCTCCGCTTTCTTTTTTACTAGTACATAAGATGTCCTGAATATCAGTATTTTTTATAAATGTAAATACAGGCACTATATATCATCTAACATAAACATGTGTTGTGTTTATGCGTTTTAAACTCAACTAACTGTGACTTTTTCCACTTATGGGTGTTGCTTTTTTTAGAATAATTTGTCGAATTTTGCGAAGTTTTTGATTTGTGTTACATTATTCTACAGAATGTATTATATTGATTATAGTAATTTTTTAAAAGTTACTCCCCTAAATCCCGTGGCATTCTCCCTTCTCTTCTTTGGAATGCACGGGGTATTTTTTTATTCCCCACATACCCTTATGGGGTATATCCACAGTATGTATCAAAGTATTTATAAACTCCGCTGTATTATTGAACAATATAAATACGTATCAAGTTTATAGCATGAACATAATTTATGATTTATAACAGATATTAAAGATATTGATATTTAAACAGGTTAGGAGGCATTTCCGCTTAAAAAAATATCAACTGTTTCCAAAGACAAACCATATAGTATAATATAGATAAGTAATCTGAGATTTTTGCCAGAAGTATAAAATGTCGGTACTTAAGACTTAAAAGCAACCGGAATATGTGAAAGGAAATACTTATGAGCTTTGATACAAATATAGACATACCTCGCGAAGCAGCGCAGATAATTAATACATTGCACAATCGCAACTACAGGGCCTATATTGTAGGCGGCTGTGTAAGGGACAGCCTGCTTGGTAAAACTCCAAAAGACTGGGATATAACGACTGATGCAAGTCCTGAAGAGATAAAAAAGCTGTTTGATAAGACTGTTGATACAGGCCTTAAACACGGAACAGTAACGGTAGTTGTCAATAAAAGCAATTATGAAATAACCACGTTCAGGTCAGGGCTCTCGTGCAGTAAACCTGGAATAGAAGGTGATTTGGAGCTGAGAGATTTTACAATGAATGCCATAGCCTACAATAATGAAGAAGGATTCATAGACCCCTTTTGTGGAAAAAGGGATATTGATAATCTGCTGATAAGAGCGGTTATCAGCCCCTGTCAGCGTTATATGGAAGACCCGCTTCGCATGTTAAGGGCTATACGCTTTTGTGCAGCATTGAATTTTGAAATTGAAGAAAACACCCTGTCAGCTATTAGAGAAAACTGTGGACTAATACTTAAAATCAGCCCCGAAAGAATACGTGAAGAACTTACAAATATTCTAGTCTCAGATAATCCCATGAAGTTTGTACTTTTAAGGGAAACCGGCCTCATGAGGCACATACTGCCGGAATTTGACCGTTGTTTTGACACAACTCAAAACCACCCTTACCATGTTCATAATGTTGCAATCCACTCTTTACATTGTGTTTCAAGCATTGAAAACAAAAGTCTGTTAAGATGGACAATGCTGCTCCATGATATTGGCAAGGCGGTTACCAAGACAACTGATAATAACGGAATTGACCATTTTTACGGGCATCCGCATAAAAGCGTATATATTGCCGAAAATATTCTTAGAAGACTTAAGTTCGATAACAAATTCATTAACAAGGTATGTCTCCTAATCGACCACCACGACAGGAAAATTGAGCCTGGTTACAAATCGGTAAGACGGGCTTTAAGCATAGTAGGCAAGGATCTGTTCTTAGATCTCCTTAAGGTCCACAAGGCAGATATTACTGGCCAGAATCCGGAATTCCTGACTGAAAGAATGCACAAAATTAATATGGTAAAGGAAATGTATTATGAAATAAAGAAAAAAAATCAATGTATTGAAACAAAAGATCTTGCCATAAGCGGTAACGACCTGATTGAACTTGGTATAGAGCCCGGAAAGGAAATGGGAATTATATTGAAAAAGCTTCTTGATAAAGTTATTGATAACCCTGACCTAAATACAAAAGAAAACTTAATAGGGCTCCTTGCTGATAAAAACTTTTTCAATAAAATTGTTGAATCTATTTTCCACGCAAAAGGGGATTTGAAATGATCAATGAAACTTTTACCTTCAAATCTAAAGATAATATTGACATATTTGTTTACAAGTGGTTACCCGAGACACACATAAAGGGTGTTGTCCAGATTGCCCATGGAGTATGCGAGCATGCCGGAAGATATGATTATTTTGCTCAAAAGCTTACCGAGCAAGGCTATGTTGTATTTGCAAATGACCACAGAGGCCATGGGAAGACTGCAAAGACTTATGAGAATTTGATATACCTTGGAGAAAACGGCTGGAATCGCATGGTGGCCGATACATACCATCTTACGCGCATTATTAAGAAGCTGCATCCCGGCATGCCTGTGTTTTTTTTCGGTCACAGCATGGGAAGCTTCGTGTTGAGACAATACTTATATGAGTATCCGAACAGGATAAATGGAGCAATTCTTTCAGGCTCCGGTCATTATGACCCCCTTATTCTAAATGCAGGAATTCTGATAGCTTCAAGACTTATAGAAAGGGATGGTTCTAAAAGGAGAAGCTTCTATTTAAACAAAATGGTTTTTGAGAATTTCAACGAAAAGGTATCAGACCCCGAAACACTATTTGATTGGCTTTCACGAGACAAAAATGCCATAAAAAAGTATCTTGCCGACCCAAAATGCGGTATCCCCTGTACCAACAACCTTTTCTATGAACTTCTTTCAGGTTTGAAAGAACTGCAAAAAGCCAAAAATATTGTTAAGATTCCCAAAAACACTCCAATACTTTTAATTTCGGGGGATAAAGATCCGGTAGGTCATTGGGGAAAAGATATTTCCATACTGCTGCAGCTATACAAAAAAAACGGTATTAAAGATGTGAAGGCACTGCTTTTTAAAGAAGCAAGACATGAATTAATAAATGAACAAAACCGCGATCAGATAATATTACGCATTATCACCTGGATAAATTCTCATAATTTTTCCGCCAGCAAAACATAGTCCAGTTGCAAAGGAGCCAGTTGTTCCTGGCAAATCCTCCAGACAGCCTTATCATAAAAAAATAGCCGATAACCTGAATAAGTTTTCCATCAATTGATCCAGGTTATCGACACCGTACTTTTGCACTTTTATAAAGATCTACAAAACGTGTTGTTTATTAAGGCTTCCTTACTCCTTAGTTAAAGGAGTCTATGAGACCCAATATATACCTCTTCAGCATTGAATAATCAGTAGAATTAATCTTTCCGTCACTATTTACATCGGCATTTTTCAACTGCTCTCCCGTAAGTATATTTATTTCGAGAATATGCCTTCTTTGCAATGTATAGTCAGTTGAATTTATCTTCCCATCCAGATTAATATCCCCCTTGGTGCCTTCAACAGGCTTTTGAGTTGGTGTTGGAGAAGGTTTTGGAGAAGGTGTTGAAGAGCCTGATCCAGGTTCTCCATATACTATACCTCTTCCGTTTGTTGCGACAAATACACGCCCGTAAACCCTCAGATCACCAGTAATTGAATAGTTAATGGAACCATACTGGTGCTGGTCGTCATTTACTCTTACCCAGCTTCCAGCCATATCATCAGAGCGGTATACAGCGTATAAACCGTCTGTTTCTCCACAGATATAGACAGCAAGATAATCTTCTCCCGCTTTAGCTTTTCCAAATCCTATTACATCGCATCTTGTAACTGCATCAACCTTCTTTATTGTTTTACCCCCGTCAATCGTATATGACAGACCTGTCGTTGGACCTGGAATCCATACATGCCCTTCCTTGCCAGGAACTGCTTTAATTTTTGCCTTATCTGACTCAAGCCCGGTCTTCACCGCTTTAAACGTCTGTCCACCGTCATCACTTACATAGAAAGTGTTTTTTGCATACGCATAAAATATATTTGGATTAACCCTGTCTGAGCACACATCTGCTCCTGCCGGAAGCGTACTTACCGATTTCCACCCGCCATTCACATAACATATTACACCCTGTGATGTGCTGGGTGACCATACAAATGTTGCTCCATCAGCAGACACTGCAACCGTTCCTCCCTGCACAATGTCATCTGGATTATCGGAAGGGAAAGTATAACTGATATTTGGCTGTACTTCTGACCAGGTTGCTCCACCGTCTTTCGAAATAGCAACACTCTTTTTGATCATTTCGTATTGTTCCTTATCATTGTTTCCGACCCTTACAATGGTCTTAGGGTTGAGCTCAGCATAATCCAGTCCTGTGGTGCTTATAAATCTCGGTGTTGTCATCATCATACCCGGACCTGCTTGTAAATCCTTATGAACGAATCCGCATATGTCACCAACACCGCTGACAAGTTCAACACCATTTACAGGAGGGCATATGAGACTCAAAACAGCGGTCTGCTCAATTCCCATTCCCATAACTTCAATATTTACATAT
>JAAZCB010000691.1 GCA_012513545.1 Clostridiaceae bacterium | reverse complement strand
TGATTCAACAGGGACAAGACATCTTTTTAGAAACTTTATAATGCCTGATAAGCTCAGCAGTTGATAATTGATACCATAGAGATATCTATAAATATTCTGAAATCAAATTAAGTGAAAAGCTGACTGTGTCCCGTAGTGAAATTCTCTTTATTTTATGTGGAACACTAACGGAGGCTTCGAGGGGTGAAAATATGCAATTTGAAAGCTTGTGTGAGGTTATTAAGGCAAAAGGCTGTATGGAAGATAAAGGTATTATCTTTATTAACGGAGAAAATGATGAGGAATTTGTTTCCTATAAAGAGCTTTATAATAATGCTCTAGGCATATTAGGCTACTTACAGGAGGCAGGGGTAAATCAGGGCAATGAATTATTGTTCCAGATAGATGATAACCGGGCGTTTGTTGAAATCTTTTGGGCATGCCTGTTAGGAGGAATTATTCCTATACCGGTTACTGTGGGAAATAATGATGAACATAAGGCAAAAGTATTCAGGATATGGGAAACACTGAAGGAGCCTTTTCTTATCATTAACCAAAAAACACTGAGCCTTCTTGAGAAATACTCAAAAGAATACAATAAAGAAAAATCTTTTGAATTGTTTGAAAACAGAACTGTTATATGGGAAGAAATTATAAGTTGTGGTAAAAAAGGAATGATATGCAGTGTGAAACCGGAAGACATTGCTTTTGTACAATTTTCATCAGGTTCGACAGGAGAACCAAAAGGTGTTGTTTTGACCCATGGCAATTTGTTGACGAATATTTATGCAATCATCAAAGGCTGCTATTATGGAGAAAGTGATGCAACACTTAGCTGGATGCCGCTGACACATGACATGGGATTGATAGGGTTTCATCTCGGTCCGCTTACAGCAGGTACGAATCAATATATTATGCCGACTTCCCTTTTTATCAGGAGACCTGCGCTGTGGGTTGAAAAGCTGTCAAGTCATAAAGCCACTGTCACATCCTCTCCGAATTTCGGATATAAGTATTTTCTTACTTTATACAAACCAGAAACTGCAAGGGACTGGGATTTATCTCATGTCAAGCTTATATTCAATGGTGCCGAACCAATTTCTTATGACTTGTGCAAAGAGTTTCTGAATACTATGTCGATTTACGGATTGAAAGAAAATACCATGTTCAATGTCTATGGACTGGCAGAAGCAAGTTTGGCTGTAAGCTTTCCCACGCCGGGGGAAGGTTTTTCACATGTGGATGTTGACAGAACTGATCTGTCGGTAGGCAAAAAAGTAAGTGAACATTATTGTGACGGGGAGAATAATGTTAGACTTGTAGATTTGGGCAACAGTGTTGAGAACTGCTTTATTCGCATTTGTGATGACAATGACGGGGAGCTCCCGGAAAACATTGTTGGACATATTCAGATTAAAGGCAGAAATGTAACCCGGGGATATTATAACAACGAGAAAGCTACAAGAGAGGTAATGACTTCCGACGGTTGGTTAAGAACCGGTGATTTGGGATTTATGAGAAACGGACGGTTGTTGGTAACGGGAAGAGTCAAAGACATTATTTTTGTCAATGGACAGAATTACTATCCCCACGACATTGAAAGAGTAGCTGAAGGCATTCGGGAATTTGCCCTCGGAGAAATTGCCGCCTGTGGTATACCCAATGAAAAGACATGTACTGATGATATTTACCTTTTTGTTATATATAAAAAGGAGTTGAAAGAGTTTATTCCTCTTGCCTTAGCCCTTAAAGAGCATATCGGAAGTCAAATGGGGGTTGAGCTTAAGGAAGTAGTGCCTGTAAGGAAAATGCCCAAAACTACAAGCGGAAAGATACAGAGACACAAATTTCGTGAAATGTACCTGGAGAATGAGTTCGACCAGTTATTGGAGGAACTCTCCAGACTTTATGATGAAATCAAAAAACAGTCGCGGGAGTTTAGCAGTAATTCAGGAAAAAGTGGAGATGTTTTCAGTTCAAACTTGATATCGGATGAATTAATCAGCATAGAAACTATGGTGCTGGATATTTTCCGCGATGTTTTGGGAACCGATGATATTGATGTTGAGGATAGTTTTTTTAATATGGGAGCCGATTCAATTCTATTAGGACGGATATACGACCTTTTGCTGGAAAAGCTGTCGGTTAGAATAGCTTTGAGTGATGTATTCAGTTACCCAACCATTAAGAAACTTTCAAGGCATATATATAACGAAATCAGGCAACCGGGAGTCTTAGCTGATAAAATGAAAGCGGCAGACCTGGAAAAAGAACTTGAATATGCAATCAATCAGATGGAAAAGGGAGTTTTGAACGTGGAAGAATTGGCAAAGTGCTTTAGTAATATTAAGGGGGATTGATATAATGGAAAAAGCGTACAAATATATCGCTGAGGAAATTGCGGCAGGCAGGATTGCGAAGCAGGCAGCAATTGAGTTGGTCAAGTTATTGAAAAGTCAAGAGAAAAAGGTTGTTAAGGATATTGCCATAATTGGAATGGCAACAACCTTGCCAAAAGCAAAAAATACCCGGGAATATTGGAATAATATAAAAAATGGTGTTGACTGCATAGATGATTTCCCTATTGAAAGAGAAAAAGAAATGAAGAAATATATTTACGGTGTCAAAGGATCTGACAGTGAAACCAAGTTTTGCCGGGGAGGCTTTCTGGATGAAATAGACAAGTTCGATCATAAATTCTTTAAAATGACACCGAAGCAGGCTGCACTTATGGACCCGAATCATAGGATTATGCTTGAAACCATGTGGGCTGTAATAGAAGACTCAGGATATGGCGGTGATAAGATAAAGGGGAGCCAGACGGGTGTATATATAGGCTTTGCAAATCCGCCTGTAGGCTCTTATTCAAATGCTGTATACGAAATCGAGCCTGATTCCATGCAGATTGCCATGACAGGAAATATTGCGGCTATTCTTCCCGGCAGGATATCGTATATATTGGATCTTAAAGGCCCAAGTATTTTGATTGATACTGCATGCTCTTCTTCAATTGTTACAGTACATATGGCCTGCCAGGGTATTGAAAACGGAGACTGCGACATGGCAATTGCAGGGGGGATAAAACTGCATCTCAGCCCGATAGATCACCCGGACGGCAGGCTTGGAATAGAATCTTCCGATTGGAGGACAAAGACTTATGATTACAGCTCGGATGGTACCGGGATAGGTGAAGGAAGTGCGGCTGTGATGTTAAAATCACTGAGCAAGGCATTAGAGGACGGAGATAACATATACGCTGTTATAAAGGGGAGTGCCATTAATCAGGATGGAACTTCAGTCGGAATAACTGCACCCAATGCTGAGGCACAGTCGCAGGTAATTATGAAAGCGTGGGAAAACGCAGGTATAGACCCAGAGTCGATTTCTTATATAGAGGCACATGGAACAGGTACCAAAATAGGAGATCCGATAGAAATTGAAGGAATTAGCAAGGCCTTCAGACATTATACCGACAAAAAGCAATTTTGTGCTATCGGGTCCGTTAAATCAAACATAGGACATTTGTATGAAGGCGCAGGAATTGCAGGCCTTATAAAGCTGGTATTGTCACTTAAGGAAAAGAAAATCCCGCCTTTGCTGCATTTTAACAGACCAAACGAGAAAATAAGCTTTGAGGACTCTCCCGTATACGTAAATAATGTGCTTTCAGACTGGGAGACCGATGGATTTCCGAGAAGAGCAGGAATAAGCGCTTTCGGATTTGGGGGTACCAATTGCCACGTAGTATTGGAAGAGGCGCCTGAATTGGAACATGAGGTTATAGAAGAAAAAGCACACATATTAACACTTTCTGCAAAAAGTGGAAAATCAGTACAAAACATGATAACTGATTATATTGATTTTATAAAAAGTGCAAAAGATGTTCCTGTCCGTGATATTTGTTATACTGCCAGCACAGGAAGAGGTCATTATGAGCATAGGCTTGCAATTATAATCAAGAATGTTAAGGAACTTGAAGAAAAACTGCAGATGTTGGCAGGGGCGGACCTGAAAGAAATAAATGTACCGGGTGTATACTATGGGGAGAATAAGCCTGGCAAAGACTCAAAGGATTCAAAAGAAACCGGTAATGATGAAAATGATAAATTGCAAATGTTAAGACAGGTATTGGATAAGATAGTGTTATTGAAGGAAGACATCACACAAAGATGGTCAGCCTATGAAGATATTTGCAAATTGTATGTACAAGGTGCGGATGTGCCATGGGACAAAATGTATGAAGGGGAAAAGGTCAGAAGGGTAAGCCTTCCTACATATCCTTTTGAAAGAATCAAGTGCTGGTTCGAACTGCCGGAAATAGATTCTGTCTTTAATGTGGAACCCGATCCAAAGGAGGGAAGACTTCATTATCAGGTGTGCTGGCAGGAAGAAGAGATTGGTAAAGAGGAAGCTGATAGCCTGAAGGGAAAAGTTCTGATAATTAAAGACGGGAAAGGACTTGCCGATGGAGTTGCTCAAAAGCTTCGTGCAGCAGGACGTGAGGTGATTGAGGTCTCTTATGGAATTGAGTACAGCAAGGTTAATGGTCAGAACTATACCATTAAGGATTGTCAGGAAGATTATGAAAAGCTTGTAGCCGAGATTTCAAAACAAGGGGTCAGTCAAATACTGCATATGGGGTCTTTGGCCGGGGGATATGAACCTGTGGGTGAACAGGAGCAGGAAAATGTAAGACGCAAAGGGATATTCAGCCTTTATTATCTGGTTAAAGCTCTTGCAGGAGCCGGCATAAGTGATAAACTTGATATTCTTCTGGTTTCTGAACTTGCATATGAAGTTACAGGAAATGAAGAACTTATAATACCTGATAATACTACTATCTTCGGCTTGGGAAAAGTAGTCGGACGCGAGTATTCATTCATGGAATGCAGAGGGCTTGATATAGACAAAAATGTACAGCCGGAAGATATTATTTCAGAATTGAATGCAAAATATAATACCTTCCAGTGTGCATACCGTAATGGGAAGAGGTATATTGAGGAATTTGCAGGTCTTGACGTTGAAGATTTGGAGGACGAAAAAGTTGAGCTCAAGGAAGATGGTGTATATGTTATAACAGGAGGTTTGGGCGGAATAGGCCTGGCAGTAGCAAAAAATCTTGCTTCCAGGGCAAAAATCAACATAGCCATGATAAACCGATCCCAAATGCCTGAAAGAGAACAATGGGATGATATTATAAATAGTTCGACGGATAAAAGGGCCTGTGAGAGGATAAATGAAATAAGAGAAATTGAAGCAATGGGAGCTTCTGTTTCGTGTTACAGCGCAGATGTAAAAGATGAGAATGAAATGAGTGAGGTCATAGGAAAGATAAGAAGCACTTATGGCAGAATTAACGGCGTAATACATGGGGCCGGATTACCGGGAGATACACTGATTGCGTTAAAAGAGGAAGATAAGTTTAATAATGTACTTTTAACCAAGGTTCGTGGCGCCAGGATTTTAGATAAGTTAACTGAGCAGGACAATCCTGATTTCTTTATGCTGTTTTCATCAGTTGCCTCCATAATCAGCATGTCCGGTCAGGGTGACTACGCGGCGGCCAATCTTTTCCTTGATTCTTATGCATATCAAAGAAGCAGGCAGGGTAAAAAGACACTGTCAATTAACTGGGTTCAATGGAAGGAAACGGGTATGGCTGTCGATACTGGAGCAAATGTGGATACAATGTTTAAAGCCATATCTACCGAGAATGCTTTAAGAGCTCTGGATGAAGCGTTGAATAAAAAAGTAAGAAGGGTGCTAATCGGAGAGCTTAATTATGAAAACAGAATTGTTGGACTTATCGATAAAGGATATTTAAAGATCTCACCCAAAATACTGGCTAAAATACGCAAGTACGGATATCAAGCCACAGAAGTAAACAAACAAAAGAAACCTGTAACTAATGTTGTACTAAAAGGAAGGGAAGATGGGATTTATTCGGAGACAGAAAAGAAGGCGGCACAGATATGGGGTGAAATTTTTGGATACAGCGAGCTTGGAATTGAGGATAATTTCTATGACCTTGGTGGTGACTCCATACTTGCGATGAAGCTGGTTAATCAGGTCAGCGTAAGTATGAATATTACCATAGGTATATCGGACATATTAAACTGTCTTACTGTAAGGGAACTGGCAGAATATATCGATAAAAAGCTTCAGGAAAACTCGGGCACCGATACAGGTGAATCAATATCAACCGGTATTGAGCCGGCGAAGCCGATGGAATTCTATCCTGTGTCTTCAGCTCAGAAGAGAATGTTAATCATGGATGAAGTTGCAAATGAAAATACCAGCTATAATATACCGGAAGTCAGAGTTTTGGGTGCTATAGACAGGGATAGATTTGAGTATGCTATGAAAAAAATGTTCGAAAGGCATGAGGCGTGCAGGACTTCCTTCGAATTCAGAAATGGCGAATATGTTCAGATAATTCATGACAATATTGATTTGAAAATCAACTACCTGCAGATAGAGACCGAAAACGGAAAAGAACCGGATATTGACGGATTGCTTCTGGATTTTGTAAAGCCTTTTAAACTTAGTGAGGCTCCGCTGCTGAGGGTACAGGTTGTTAAAGCTGGTGAGGACAGGAATATACTTATGGTAGACTTCCATCATATTATTTGGGATGCAGTTTCAAAGAGCCTTTTTATTGATGAGTTTATGCGCCTGTATGAAGGAGAGGAACTGCCCGGGCAACTATTGCAGTATAAAGATTATACTGTGTGGCAAAATCAAAGACTTTCAAGCGGAAGCCTGGATAAACAGGGTGAGTTCTGGCTTAAGCAGTTTGAGGACAAGGTAGATGTTCCGGAGCTTCCTACCGATTTCCCAAGACCTGAACAAAGAAGTTTCCGCGGAAGTAATATCCGGTTCAAACTTGAAAAGGATCTGATAGACGGAATACATGACCTATGTTCAAAAACTGAGACAACCTTGTTCATGGTATTAATTTCTGCTTATAATATTCTCCTCTCAAAGTATTCAGGCCAGGAGGATATAGTAATAGGAACACCGATTACCGGAAGAGTACATGCAGATTTGGAAAATATAATGGGCCTTTTTGTAAACACATTACCAATGAGGAACCAGCCTAAAAGGGACAAAACCTTCAAAGATTTCCTGAAAGACTTAAGAAATAATACATTAAATGCCTTTGAAAACCAGGAATACCCTTTTGAGGAGTTGCTGGAAAAGCTCAATTTGACAGTGCAGCCTGGGCGAAATCCTCTGTTTGATACATTTTTTGTACTTCAAAATGTTCATATTTCCTTTGATGCAGTAATTCCGGTTTATGAAATCAAATCAAGGACCAGTAAATTCGATCTGATGCTTGAGGCTATAGGGGGCAAGGATTACCTATTCCTTACCTTTGAATACTGTACCGATTTATTCAGGGAAGAGACAATAGCAAGAATGGGGCAGGACTATATCAGGATACTTGAAGAAGTTGCAGCAAATCAGGACATACTGATTGGGGATATCAGACTTGAACAAAACTATAGCAAGGTTAAAAGTAAGATTAATGAAGATGTTGAGTTTGATTTCTGAGAATTAAGGAGATGAATGGTAATGGATAAATACTCTCAAATTATTGCAGTATCAAGCGGAGAATTCAAAGATGAGCTTTGTTACTGGAGAGAGAAACTTAAGGGAGAATTTGAGATGGCTGCCATACCTTGCGACTATAACAACCATAAAGTTGGTTCTTATAGCAAGGATACGCTAAACTACAAGTTTTCTGAACAGGTGTATAAAGGTATAAATAAAATAAGCAAAGGTTCGCATCACGGAATGTATATGATTCTTTTAAGCGGTGTATTCTACATGATACACAGGTTCAGCGGAATGGACGATATGGTTGTCGGGATGCCTATCTTCAGGCAGGAGTCATCCGAAAAGTATACAAACAGCCTGGTTCCTGTAAGAGCATGCATAGAAGGCAATAAGACCTTCAAAGAATTTCTTTCTGCTGCAAAGGACACAATCCGTGAAGCAGATAAAAACCAGAGTATTCCTTTTGCTCTCCTGGTTAAAGAACTTGGTATTGAAATCAGCAATAAAGGAACAGCTTTCTTTGATACCATTGCAGCACTTGACAATATCCATTATGTCGAAGCCCTTAAAGGATTGGAATGCCCGGTTGAATTTATATTTACAGCAAGTGAATCTTCACTTGCTGTAAATATGGAATACAATTCATGTTTGTTCAGCAAGGATACAATTTATAGCTTTGTGCTCTGTCTTGAAAACTATTATTTATTTGTAATTAACAACCCTGATGTAAAACTAAGCAGCATAGACATACTTACGGAAAGTGAGAGAAAAAGGATCCTGTCAGACTTTAACAATACCCTGTGTGCTTACCCGGATAACAAGACTATTCACGAGTTGTTTGAAGAACAGGCCCACAGGACACCGGGCAATATAGCTGTTGAGTTTGAAGGCCAAAGCATGACTTACAGGGAGTTAAGCATAAAGTCGAACCGGCTTGCAGGAGCCTTAAGAGAGAGGGGCGTCAAAAGGGGAGATATAGTAGGACTCCTTTTGGATCGATCTTTGGAAATGATCATTGGCATACTTGGAATACTCAAGGCAGGAGGTGCCTGTATGCCTATAGACCCTGAATATCCCAAAGAGCGGATAGCTTCCATGATATGTGACAGCAATGTTTCGGTTGTTTTGTCCAGAACAGGCCTCGATAACAAACCTGACACCTCGAAGGTCACCATTATAGATGTATATGAAGCCTTAGGAAACGGTAATGGTTATAACTGCGAAAATATATCAGAACCTGAGGATCTGCTGTATGTAATATATACATCCGGTTCTACCGGAAAGCCGAAAGGTGTAATGATAAAGCATAAAAACCTGGTGAACCTTATATCCTTTGAATTTAATAAAATGAATGTTGACTTTGGCAAGGGAGTACTTCAATATACTACATTATGCTTTGATGTTTCTTTCCAGGAGATTTTTTCAACCTTGCTTTCAGGAGGACAGCTCTTTCTAATAAGAAAAGA
>JAAZCB010000690.1 GCA_012513545.1 Clostridiaceae bacterium | reverse complement strand
TCTTCAATAACTCTTCAAAAAAGAGCAGGATATATAGATGTCATTTCAAATATAAATAATAAACTGTGAGCAGGAAAATAGGAGGAACAAATGCAGGATAACATAAAAAACAATAACTCTTACGATGAGAATAATATTCAGGTTCTAGAAGGCCTAGAAGCAGTTAGAAAAAGGCCTGGAATGTATATAGGAAGTACATCTGCAAGGGGTCTGCATCATCTTGTATATGAAATAGTTGATAATAGTATTGACGAAGCATTGGCAGGATACTGCGACGAAATTATAATTACTATAAATAAGGACAATTCTATAACGAATATTGATAATGGAAGAGGCATACCAGTTGGTGTTCATCCGAAAATGGGAATACCAACCGTTGAAGTAGTTCATACAATTCTACATGCAGGTGGAAAATTTGGTGGTGAAGGATATAAAGTTTCAGGTGGTTTGCATGGAGTTGGAGCTTCGGTTGTTAATGCACTTTCAGAGTACCTGGAGGTTGAAGTTAGCCGAGATGGGATTATATATAAGCAAAGATATGAAAGAGGAAATGTTGCTTCAAAAATAGAAATTATAGGGAAGACAGAAAAAACAGGTACGAAGACAACATTTAAACCAGATAGTCAGATTTTTGAGGTATTAGAGTTTGAGTTTGATACTCTTTTGACCAGATTCAGAGAACTTGCTTTTTTAAACAAGGGGCTAAAAATAGTACTGGTTGACGACAGGCCTGAAGAGCCTATTATTAAGAACCTTCATTTTGAAGGTGGTATAATGTCCTTTGTTGAGTATATAAACCACCATAAGGAACCATATCATAAAGATCCAATATATTTTGACGGTAATAAAGACAGTTCATATGTTGAAATTGCAATGCAATATAATTGCGGGTATGTAGAAAACATATACAGCTTCGCTAATAACATTGCTACAACAGAGGGTGGAACACATTTAACGGGATTTAAGACTGCAATAACAAAGGTTATAAATGATTATGCAAGAAAGTATAACATAATTAAAGAAAATGAAAAGAATCTATTAGGAGAAGATGTAAGGGAAGGACTAACTGCTGTAATTAGTGTAAAATTATCAGAGCCGCAATTCGAAGGGCAAACAAAAACAAAGCTGGGAAACAGTGATATAAGGAGTCTTGTGGAGAATGTAATTAATGAAAAGCTCACATGTTATTTAGAGGAGAATCCTTCTATATCAAAGATGATTTTAGATAAATGCATAACTTCTTCAAGAGCTAGAGAAGCAGCAAGAAAAGCCAGGGAACTTACAAGAAGAAAGAATGTTTTTGAAAGCTCAACCCTTCCTGGAAAATTAGCGGATTGCTCTGAAAGAGATCCATCATTATGCGAGATATACATTGTTGAGGGAGACTCAGCTGGAAGGTCTGCAAAGCAGGGAAGAGACAGAAGATTTCAAGCAATACTTCCTTTATGGGGTAAAATGCTGAATGTAGAAAAGTCCAGAGTTGATAAAGTGTATGATAATGAAAAGCTGATGCCAGTAATTACTGCTCTTGGTACAAGTATAGGAGAAGATTTTGATATAGAAAAATTAAGATATCACAAAGTTATTATAATGGCAGATGCCGATGTTGACGGGTCACATATAAGAACATTACTACTTACTTTCTTTTTTAGATACATGAAGCCATTAGTAGAAAGTGGATATATATATATAGCACAGCCTCCATTATATAAGATTACAAAAGGAAAAGAAAATGAGTATGCATATAATGATAGGCAAGTTGAGAAAATAATAACTGAAAAGCAATGGAAGAAAGAAGATTGTAATATACAGAGATTTAAGGGATTAGGAGAAATGAATCCTGAGCAGTTATGGGAAACAACTATGAATCCCGAAACAAGAACAATTCTTAAAATAGAACTTGAGGATGCTTTAACATCAGATGAAACATTTACAATTCTGATGGGGGACAAAGTAGAACCAAGAAAGGAATTTATACAAGCAAATGCAAAGCTGGTTACCAATCTTGATATATAAATAAAAAGACAGGGGATAAACTCCTTGTCTTTTTAAAATTTCCCTGCAATTAAGAGAGATCCTATAATAATAAATACTATACCTGAACATGTTTGAATATATATCGCGGGTATATATTTATTTATAACTGATCCTGCTAGTACACCTACAAGAGAAGATAGAATGAGAGCAATTGCAGAGCCAATAAAAACATACCAAATGGAATTTGATTTTGATGCCAATAGCATGGTAGACAATTGAGTTTTATCTCCTAACTCTGCTAAAAATATAAGAAAAAAGGTAGTAAAGATTGTTTTCCACATAAATGTTCTCCTAAAAAATTATTAGTATATTTATATTAAGTAAATGAAAAAATATGCAATGTTTCACGTGAAACATTTTAATTGATTAATAAATAATAAATATGTTATTTAAAGTTTTTGTGATATAATTATTTAATAGTTTTAAAAATACTCATATATAAGTAGTATTAAGGAGTGAGAATAATGTCAAAAGTAATTGCAGTAGCAAATCAAAAGGGTGGAGTAGGAAAAACAACTACTGCAGTCAATCTTAGTTCGTCGTTAGCGTACAAGGGGAAAAAAGTTCTATTGCTAGATATTGATCCGCAGGGTAACTCTACTAGTGGATTGGGAATAGACAAAAAAAATATTAGTAAATCCACATATGATGTATTAATTAATGATGTTGAAATAAAAGAAACTCTTATTAATACACCAATAGAAAATCTAAAGGTATGCCCTTCAAATATTGAATTAGCAGGAGCTGAAGTAGAACTTGTATCTATTATTTCGAGGGAAAGTAGATTAAAGAATTCTTTAGAAGTTATTAAGAATAGTTTTGATTTTATTATTATTGATTGTCCACCTTCATTAGGTTTATTGACATTGAACTCTTTAACTGCTGCAAATACAATATTAGTGCCTATTCAATGTGAATATTATGCACTAGAGGGATTAAGTCAATTAATGGAGACTGTTAAACTTGTACAAAAGCACTTAAATAAGAAATTAGATGTTGAAGGTGTTGTTTTAACCATGTTTGATGCAAGAACTAATTTATCAATACAGGTAGTAGAGGAAGTAAAAAAGTATTTTAGAAATAAGGTATATAGAACAATTATACCAAGAAACGTCAGGTTAAGCGAAGCTCCAAGCTTTGGTCTACCTATAATTCTCTATGATCCAAAATC
Source organism: Clostridiaceae bacterium (assembly GCA_012513545.1). The sequence goes on along the minus strand of JAAZCB010000690.1, from coordinate 7,091 downwards.
AAAAGGGGCGGAGTGTTATTTAGAACTTGCCGATGAAGTTATTGAGTATTCAGAGGAGGTATAAAATGATTAGTAAAAAGGGACTCGGAAAAGGATTAGGAGCACTAATAACTGATACTCATAATAATGAAAATAATGAAGAAGGTTCTGTAAAAGAATTAAAAATAAATGAGATCGAACCAAATAATAATCAGCCTAGAAAAAAATTTGATGACGATAAATTACAAATGCTATCTGATTCAATTAAGCAGCATGGAATAGTTCAACCTATTATAGTAAGAAAAGATGGAAGTATATACAGGATAGTAGCAGGAGAAAGAAGATGGCGAGCAGCCAGACTTTCAGGACTGAAAACTGTTCCTGTTGTTATAAAAGAATTGACTAATAAACAGGTTATGGAAATAGCATTAATTGAAAACATACAAAGGGAAGATTTAAATCCTATTGAAGAAGCAGAAGCATTCGATAGGTTAATTAATGAGTATGATATGACACAAGAAGAACTGTCGAACTCAATAGGAAAGAGCAGATCGGCTATAGCAAATATTATACGGTTACTAGGACTATGTGAAACAGTAAAAGAACACTTAATAAATGGTGATATTACAAGTGGACATGCTCGTGCTTTATTGTCAATTAATGAAGAAGAATTACAGAAAGTCATATGTATGGAAGTAATAAGTAAAAATCTAAATGTAAGAGAAACAGAAAGTTTAGTAAAAAAGAATTTAAATGAAAAAAATAAAGTTAAGAAAAGTATCGAAAGTAGAAATGAAGAAATAATTAAAATAGAAGAAGATTTAAAAAACATTTTTGGTACAAAAGTAAAACTTCTGGACAAAAATAAGAAAGGAAAAATTTTAATAGAGTATTATTCAAATGAAGATTTAGATAGAATACTTGAAGTTATTAATGAATCTGTAAAAAAATAGGTAGTTCTAATTTTCCTTATAAGGGATTTAATTTACTATCATAATATAAAATTATTATGGGAGATAAAAGTTCGTTATAAGTTAATTTTAAGCGAATAGAGAAAGGTGTAAGAAAAAAGATAAAATTTTTTTATATTATTTTGTAAATGTTTCACGTGAAACATCATTCATAAACAATATATATTTGTTAAAATATAAATAATAAAAAAAGTATTATTAATGTATTAGACTTATTACAAAAATAGTTTGAAGAGAGGGTACAATGCAAATAGTAATTGATATAATAAAATTATTAAATAACTATAATATATATATATTGATAATTAATACTTTACTTGTAATTATATTATTTTTTATTTATATAAGTATAAATAGAAAGCTCAAGAAAATATCCTCAAAGTATAATGATATATTGAACTGTACAGAGGACAGAAATATTAGTGATCTTTTAATAAATAATTTCGAATTAACAAATAAAATAATAGTAAAAAATAAGGAACTTGAGAACAGATTAAATTACTGCGAAAGAAATCTGAAACAATGTGTTCAAAAAGTAGGCATAGTAAGATACAAAGCCTTTGATGATGTTGGAAGTGACCTAAGTTTTGCGGTTGCAATACTAGACGCAAATGATAGTGGTGTTGTAATTAATGGGGTATATGCAAGGGATAGCTGTAGTACCTTTGCTAAAGGTATATCAGAAGGTAAATCAAAATATGTTCTTTCTGCGGAAGAATTGCAGGCATTGGATATTGCAAAAAAACAAAACAGATAAAGAAGTTATTGGAGTTTTTTTAGCACTATATAAATATAATGCTAAAAATTTAGTTGGGGTCAGGAGTTAAAGATGACAAATAATGAAAACAAAAAAAATGTTCTAAAATATGCTGTTATATTCTTTTCATGCGCATTAATTGTTTTGATAGTAACAGGATACAGTCAAATTAAATTTAGTAACAGTATTAATGAATATAAAAATATACTAACAAATCAGGAAAAAGAAAAAGTTGATTTTAATATTAATTTAAGTACTGCGTTATCACAAAATAATAAACTAATTGAGGAAATACAGACGTTTAAAGAAGAACTTCAAACACTAAGAAATGAAAATGACAGTCTTTCTGAAGAAGTAAAAGAACTTGCAAAGAATAGTGATAACAGTATATTAGAATATGAAAAACTTCTAAAAGCTGATGAATTATACGAAAAAAATGATTATAAGGAATGCATTAAAATACTATTAAAAGAAATAAATTTAAAGTATTTAAGTAATAATGCGGTTAAAAAGTATAATAAATTGTATAATACGGTATGTAATGAAGCAGCCTTACAATTTTTTAAGGATGGATATAGTAACTACAAAAAAGAAAACTATGAAGAAGCAATCTACAATTTAAAATTATCTTTGGAACTTGGAGAAAATTTTTATTTCTCAGATGACTGCTATTATTATATTTCTTATTCATATTATAGACTTGGTAATACAGAAAATGTAATAAATACCGCTAATGAGATGCTTGATAAATATCCTGATAGCAGTTATAAAAAAGAAGTACAAAATCTTATAAAATTGACTAATAATAATTAAAATAACATACTTTTTGACATTTTTGTGTTATATATAATTCATTGTATATTAAAGATAAAGATATGGTTTACATCACCCCATAAGGTTAAAGGACTCTTAAACTTTGATAATGAAGTGTAAAAAAATTAATTTCAGAGTATATTTAACTGAGTATATAAATTACAGAATTTAACTTACAAAAAGTGTTGACAAAACAGTGTTTTCATTGTAAAATATAATTCGTCGCGTTAATAATGATGGAGAGATGGTCGAGTTGGTTTAAGGCACCGGTCTTGAAAACCGGCGTAGGTGTGAGCCTACCGTGAGTTCGAATCTCACTCTCTCCGCCAATTAATAAAAATATGGAGAAGTACCCAAGCAGGTCGAAGGGGACGGTTTGCTAAACCGTTAGGTCGGGTAACTGGCGCCAGGGTTCGAATCCCTGCTTCTCCGCCAAAATGTCTCCAAAAGCTCTTGAATTTCAAGGGCTTTTGTTATTTTTTATAGAGTTCTCTTTCTCAATTCCATTCTTATTATATGACCTCATTTAATATCCTTACTCAGCTAAATTTAATGCACTTTCATAATAAATAAGTAAACTAAGACCCAGTTCTGATGTTTCATTATATTTACCCTTAAATTATAGATAGTGTGCTCCATGATACAATTTGACTGTTTAGAAAGGTTGCTCGGATAATAACATCTATTAAGAGTATGATTGAATGGGCTCATATAAATGTCATAGGGAACTGTGCTCAGTATACAGCCTGGGCTATCATAAATATTAGCTATGTACAAATTTTGTATTTGGTCCGATGATTAGTGTCTTAGACCATTAGAACAAGTATAATTGTTTGGGCACTGTCTGCTAACATCTTATTGACTTTTCAAGTAGCCTGTTCTATTAAGAAAGTGCTGATTAACTTACTTCTAATATATTTTAATTTTGTTCTTGCCTGGCTCTACGTTTTAGAATTGACTTTACTTTTCTTATGTCTCTTCCACTGTTCCTTGATACTTTAAAATAGCCGAAAACTGCTGGAATGAAAAAAATCTGAAATATAATCATTGTTATAATGTAGTTGTTCGGTTCAGCCTGGTATAAAGAAATCTGTTTTAAGACAATACCAATTAAAGCATTACCTATTGATCTTCCAATTCCATTCGTAAGGTTTGCAATACTAAAGGTAGTAGCCCTGTGCTCAGGAAGGTTAACATCTGTAATCAATGCGAGCCAGTTTGGTGTATTTGCTGATTGAGCAGCAGTTGCACACACGGCAAGTATAAACATCGCAGATATCCATGGATTTGATATAAATTGTGTTAATATTGCCCACAAAATACTTATAGGATTGCTTTCCTGAGGAAGTGCAAGCTTATTCATGGGCAGTGTGAACATTATTACATACAAAGGAATGGCAGATAGGATTAAAGAGCCAGTGAGTAATGCTCTTCCACGAAGAGTTTTCTTTTGGAGTCTGTCACCTAAATATCCAAAGTATGTTGAAGTTAACCCACCCATTTGAAGGAGAGCAAAGAAATAAGCGGCGGCTATTGCTGCTGTTTGTTCATTATAGCCCTCGGCTCTTATTTTAGATGCATATAACGTTGGTAACCAGATTAAAGTCCCAATTGTTATGTTCATAAAAAAGCCTTGCATCATTAACCACTTATTGCTCTTTTTTGTTACTATATCTTGTATATGACTTAACTTGATTGAGTAATTATAGTTTACCTCATTTTCTGATTCAGACATTAATTCAGGTTCTGCAGCACCTTTCTTAGGTTCTTTTATAAAAAAGTAAAGAAACATAAATATAAACCCAAGTAATGATATAATCATAAAAGGGCGTCTCCACCCATAATAAGTAGAAACTATCGGAGCCATAACAGAGCCGGCAATTCCGCCAAAGCCCTGTGATAGTCCCCACAGACTCATTAATGTTCCAAGATATTTTTTTGGTATGTAATCTGTCAATACGCTAAAACCGATTGCACCAATACATCCTAATCCTATACCAGTGAATATCTGAGAAGCAATCAACTGATATATATTCGTACTGATGGCAGTAACAAATACTGAAACAGACCATACTGATGTTCCAATTATGATAAGACGCTTTCTGTTACCTTTATCAGCTAAATAGCCCCAGAATAAAGAAGATAAAGCAGTAAAGAAAATATTTATAGCAGAGACAGTTCCCATAATTGTTACATGTACGTTCAAATCCTTAGCTATAGATGAAAATAAGGGAGGGAAAAGCCCTATGACTGCATTATCAAGAGAGGCCAAAGCAATGAAAATAGTTAATGTTATTATTATGTTGATATTATTATTTTTTCTCATATATAAACCTTTCAAAATTATTAAAAAACATACATATATAATACAATTTTTATTTACTGCAGGAAAGGACAAAATAAAATTAATTTGTTTTTTTACTAGATTCAGGCAGTGAAAATACCATAAAAATATCTACAAAGAAAGGATTTAAGTTTATTATTTACGTATAAACTTAAATCCTTTCTTATTAATAATTTAGAATATACATTATACAAAAATTAATACATTAAAGTTTATTTGTATTACGGCTAAAATAATTTAAATTTATTATAAGCAACAATAATTATAATCAATAAGCTTGATAAGTTCGTAAGTACATTAATAAAACGCACTTTAATACCTTTTAATTGACTATTGTTTTTATCAGGGTTTTTAATACTAGATACAAGATCATTTAGCCAATATAAAGTTACAAAAGTAAACAATATTTTATAAATGAAAGAGTATAAATAAAAATTACAATATACAAAAAATAAAATAATTACAAGGTCTTTAATAACCGATAAACCAATTCCAAATTTGTAAATATTCAAATTTGTCTGATCTTCTATTTCATCAATCATGTCGTCACTTAAGTCAATATCATCTTCAATAGAAATAAAAAGATTTTCAATTATTGATTTCAACGATGCAAGGCTCAATATTATCGCAAGTATTATAAAAAATGCAGAATCATTTGAAGAAATTATTATTATTGGTATAATTATAAGCATCAATAAAATTAGTAACATTCGCTGTAACTGCATTCTTTACTCCTTATTGAAATTAACAGTCAATGCATTATAAACTATCATTGACATTTCACCACGTGTCAGCTGGTGGTTGTCAGAAAGATCAATATCCTTGTTAATTTTTAGTTCTGTTGCCTTATCAATTACGTTTTTTGGCCACTTGCCCTTTAAAGTACTTTCATACCCTAATGCTTTTATAATAACAGCGAGGGCTTCAGCATAAGTAACATTTTTATCAGGCGCTATAGTATTATCCGGATATCCAGTCACGAGATTGTGCTTGATTGAAAGCTTTATGTTATTGTAAGCCCAATGTTTACTGCTGATATCTTTAAAACTGACCTTGATGTCATCCAATAAAGTATCTTTATCATATCCGTTTAGTTTTACAACAAGTGTTATAAACTCACTTCTTTTTATCTTGTTTTCAAGTTTTAAGCTGCCATCTTCATAGCCTTTTAAAATTCCCAAACTGACAAGTGCTTCTGCTCTTTGCTGAACCAATTTAACTTCGGGAGCAGCATATATGCTCTGAACACATATAAAAACAGTTAACATTAAAGTACCAAGTTTGATTAATAATCTTTTCTTCATTAGTAAAACACCTCATTTTGTCTTTTTTGCGGATTATTTAATAATAATCTCTTAATATTAAATCAGAGTTTTGTATACTTAAATTATACACTTATAATTAGCTAATACAAATTAAAAAAAAATTACAATTAAATAATAATGAATAAATTGTCTCAGTAAATATAATGCTATACATATAACTTTAAAATACAGGAGGTTATATTAATGTCAAAAACTATAGCTGCTATTTTTGATAGTTACAGTTCAGCTGAAACTGCCGCCAGACAAATAAATGACGAGGGACTAAAAACGGATGACATTTCAATAATTGCAAAGCAGGGCGAAGATGATAGGGGAAGCAACTTTACAATGGGTATGGGTAATGAATTAGATATGAGTACTGGAACTGATATAAGACGTAAAAACGATAATATCTCAGATGGTGTAGTTACTGGAGGTATTTTAGGTGGCCTTGCAGGATTACTTATAGGTGCAGGCAGTATGGTAATACCAGGCTTGGGAATTATTGCAGCTGCAGGTCCAATAACAGGTCTTTTGTCAGGTGCAGTAACAGGAGGTATTGTTGGAGGACTTGTTGATTTAGGTATTCCGGAAAACAGAAGCAAACAGTATGAAACTGATATAAAAGCCGGTAAAGTATTGTTTAGTATGAAAACTGACGAAGACAAGGTTGATCAGGTAGCATCAATTTTAAGAAATAACGGTGCAGTAAGCGTAGACAGCTATTAATCCCATTAATGCTGAATAATAAAGGGGTGAGAACGCCCCTTTATTAATTATTTTAACCTCTTTCGCACGTATTGAAAGAGGGAAAAACGGAGGGACTCGATGTCCCGAAATTTTTATTATCTTCTAATTGTTGGGCATGGTAAATCGATATTCATCATTTCAAATATTCGGTCAAAAACCTTTTTATTGTTCAG